>NZ_JBHIKY010000008.1:191874-209772 GCF_042139015.1 Alteribacillus sp. HJP-4
TATTTACCAACTTATGGCCGCCCTCCGGGTTTTATTTGGCCCACATCCTGGGCCAAAACTCGACACTAGCACGTCCTGTGCGTCGTGGGAACGGCACCGTCTGAAAATCCATTCTGACAAAGCTTCGCTGAGGATGAATTAATTGAAAACAAGCCCCACGGAAAGCGGCCGCCTGCAGGGATGAAATCAATAAATTCTATACTCCTTCATTAAAGCAAAGATATGCTTTCTTATTCTTAAAAAAATACCATGGTCAACCATCTAGAGGGATGGCGTCCATGGTATTTTACGTTAAGGGCTTTTGATACAGCCCCGTCCATCTTAACTACTACTCTTCCTCTTCTTCAAAAGAGGTTATTTCAAGATTTAATTCATTTAACTGCGCTTCGCTCACCGGGCCTGGCGCTCCTGTTAAAGGATCACTTGCACTGGCTGTCTTAGGAAATGCGATCGTATCTCTCAAATTTGAGCGGCCTGCAAGCAGCATAACCAGGCGATCCAGACCAAGGGCAATTCCTCCATGCGGAGGAGTCCCGAAATCAAAGGCATTCAGCAGAAATCCAAATTGATTTTCTGCTTCCACTTTACTGAAACCAAGCGATTGGAACATTTTTTCCTGAAGGTCTCTTTCGAAAATACGCTGTGAACCTCCTCCAAGCTCATATCCATTTAAAACAAGATCATAGGCCTCAGCCCGCACACTCTCAGGATGTTCTTCTAGAAGCTTCATATCTTCTTCAAGCGGGCGGGTAAATGGATGGTGCATTGCCACGTACCGATTTGATTCTTCGTCAAATTCCATTAGTGGAAATTCTGTCACCCACAAAAAGTTGAATTTACTTTCATCAATAAGTCCAAGCTCTTTTCCAAACTTTAAGCGGAGAGCTCCCATTGAATCAAATACAACGCTTTTCTTGTCTGCCCCAAAAAACAAGAGATCCCCCGCCTCAGCCTTCAGCGCTTCTCTAATTGCAGCAGTTTCTTCTTTCGAGAAGAACTTAGCAATAGGTCCTTTCAGGCTGTCTTCTTCTACTTTCAGCCAGGCGAGACCTTTCGCCCCATAAATAGCCACAAAATCAGCAAGATCATCAATTTCCTTCCGTGACATTTTATTGGCGACTCCTTTAACATTTAACCCTTTTACAATTCCCCCGCTTTTTACAGCATTCGCAAATACTTTAAAATCACTGTCTTTCACAATGTGTGACAGCTCAATTAATTCCATTTCAAAGCGTGTATCCGGTTTGTCAGAACCATACCGGTTCATTGCTTCGTCATATGTTAATCGCGGAAAATCAGTTTCAATATTTAAATCTTTTGTTTTTTTCAAGATCGCTGCCATCATTTTTTCCATCATCGCAAGCAGATCCTCTTTATCCATAAAGGATGTTTCTATATCGACCTGAGTAAATTCAGGCTGTCGGTCTGCGCGCAGATCCTCGTCACGAAAGCAGCGTACTATTTGATAGTAACGTTCAAAACCGGAGACCATTAACAGCTGCTTGAAAAGTTGTGGAGATTGAGGCAGTGCATAGAATTCACCATGATGAACCCTGCTCGGCACAAGATAATCACGCGCTCCTTCCGGGGTGCTTTTTGTGAGCATAGGTGTTTCTACTTCATAAAAATTGTATTCATCCAGAAAATCTCTAATCATTTTTGTTGTTTGATGACGCAGCTTAAATGTATCTCTCATCGACGGCCGGCGCAAATCTAGATAGCGGTAGCGCAGACGTACATCCTCCGAAACATCAGCACCCCCTTCTATTTGGAAGGGGAGCGGCTTAGATGAATTTAACACACTGATTTCTTCTACTTTCACTTCTACCGTGCCATTTGCAATATTTTCATTATACGTTTCTTCATCTCTTTTCACTACGGTACCTTTTACATGAATCACATATTCATTCCGCACTTTATCAGCAACCAACAGTGCGTCTTCAGAGGTTTCCGGATCCGCTACAATCTGTACAATTCCACTTCTGTCACGCATGTCTATAAAAATAACCTGACCAAGATCACGCCTTGTCTGGGCCCAGCCTTTTAATTCTACGTTTTCTCCAATCAATCCTTCTGAAATTTCTCCACAATAATGTGTACGTCCTATCATCTTGCATCCTCCCTGAGTAAACTTTTCATGTGTTCTGGGAAATCCTTGAGTGAGATTTCCATCTGCTCTCCGCTTTTCATTTCTTTGAGAGTGATTTTCCCTGCGAGTCTCTCGTTATCTCCCAGTACTGCTGTATATTTTGCATTTAAGCGGTCAGCTGCTTTAAATTGAGCTTTCAGCTTTTTATTCATGTAATCTTTATCAGCTTTAACCCCTGCTCTGCGAAGGTCAAACAAAAGTTCTGAAGCAGCCTGTGAAGATGCATCCCCAATTGCTGCAAGATAAATATCAATACCTTCCTGCAGCTCAGGTAACGCATCCTGAGTCTTCAATGCCATTATTAGTCTCTCAATGCTTAATGCAAAACCAATTCCCGGTGATTCTGGTCCACCCATTTCTTCAACCAGACCGTTGTAACGTCCGCCTCCCATTAAAGTCGTAATCGCTCCGAACCCTTCTCCCTCTATCATGATCTCAAAGGCAGTATTATTATAATAATCCAGCCCTCTCACTAAACCAGGATCGATAACATAGTCAATATCCATTTTGCTTAGTAGATCCTTTACTGTCTCAAAATAATTTTGTGACTCCTCATTAAGATAATCTAAAATCGATGGAGCTGTATCCATTAACGGATTATCTTTGTCTTTTTTGCAGTCAAGAATGCGGAGAGGGTTTTTTTTGAGCCTTTGTTGACAATCACTGCAGAATTCTTCTATATAAGGTTCAAAATGATTAATCAGCGCATCTCTATGTGCCGTCCTGCTTTCTTTATCTCCTAGACTATTCAATACAAGCTTTAACCCTTTTAAACCAATTTCCCTGTAAAATTCCATAGAAAGCGCAATTACCTCTGCATCAATGGCAGGGTCGGAGCTTCCTATAGCTTCGACACCAAACTGTACAAACTGCCGCATTCTTCCAGATTGGGGCCGTTCATATCGAAACATCGGACCAACATAGTAAAGTTTTTCAGGCTGCTGCGCACTTCCAAACATTTTATTTTCTACATAGGACCTGACGACAGAAGCGGTTCCTTCAGGACGAAGTGTAAGGCTTCTGTCACCTCTGTCCTTAAAAGTGTACATTTCCTTTTGCACTATATCAGTAGTATCCCCGACACTTCTTTGAAATAGCTCCGTTTGTTCAAATATCGGTGTGCGGATTTCACGATAATTGTAACGTGCACAAATATCATGTATTTTTTGATCAATAAATTGCCAAATCCCTGCTTCCTGTGGAAGAATATCCTGCGTTCCTCTTGGAATACGAATGTCCATGTCCTCTCTCCTTTCAAATAAGCAGAAATAAAAAAACCCGTCCCTCATCTATGTGAGGGACGAGCCTTTAACCCGTGGTGCCACCCTAATTGAAGCCAAATGCTTCCGCTTAGAACAGTTAACGCCTGTTGTACGTTTGTTCCTACTCGTAATTTAAGTTCAAAACAAAGCCTGTGAAGTGTCTTTCCGCAGGTCGCGCGTAAACTGCTTGCAGCCATGGGGCAGTTCTCTCTGAAACGCGGCATATCACTGCGTACTTTCTCCGTCCTCAGCAATAACTTCTCATTTAACTGATATTAATCTTACGAATGAATGAGTCGATTGTCAACCTGACAATTGAAATGTTTCCACAAAAAGTTCTAACGAATGGAAATTATATTTATCAAAGTTCCAAAAACCAATGTGCAGCGTTTATGGTTTTTCACTGTATTCTTCATAATTATTCAGCTGAATAAGGGCTGTCGAGCACCAGTGTAACCGGTCCGTTATTCGTAAGTGAAATGTTCATCATTTTTCCGAATTCTCCGGTCTTGACGTTGACACCGTTTTCGGACAATTTTTTATTAAAAGCATGATATAGCGGTTCAGCTGTTTCCGGCGGGGCTGCGTTCATAAAGTTCGGTCTTCTCCCTTTTCTGCACTCCCCGTACAAAGTAAATTGGGAGATCGATAATATTTCACCTTCAATATCCAATAAAGAATGGTTCATCTTTCCTGTTTTATCTTCAAAAATTCGAAGGTTTATTATTTTATCGGTCATCCATTGAAGATCCTTATCTGTGTCTTTATGTGTGAAGCCGACAAGAGCCACCAGGCCGCTGCGAATCGAGCCTGTTGTTGAACCTTCGACTTCACAGTTCCCATTCAGCACCCGCTGTAAAATCACTCTCATGCTGTTTCTTCCTTTCTTATATTTCCTTAGTGCATAACTCTTCTCACAGAATAAAGATCCGGCAGTCTTTTTATTTTCTCTACTACTCGGTGTAAATGATCAATGTTATGAATGGAAATGGTTAAATCAATAACTGCCATTTTATTTTTATCCGCCCGGCCGCTGACTGCAATAATATTAGTTCTAGTTTCCGTAACTGACTGCAGCACTTCATTTAACAGTCCCCGTCGGTCATAACCTGTGATTTCAATATCAACGTTATAATTTTTTTTCTTTTCAATCGAGCCTTCCCATTCTACTGGCAATAGCCGCTGTTTAGCTTCTTCATTAGTAACATTCGGACAATCTGTCCGATGGATGGAGACACCTCGGCCTTTCGTAATAAATCCAATAATGTCATCACCCGGCACAGGATTACAGCACTTAGACAATCGAATCAGCAGATTGTCTACTCCTTTGACTCTTACCCCGGTGCTTGTCTTCTTTGAAGCAGTATGGGTAGTAACGTCCTTTACTGCTTCGGCTACTGATTTTTCTTCTTCCGCTTTTTCTTTCTCCTGACGGTATTTATCTGTCAGTCTTGTGACAATCTGTTTAGGGCTGACGCCATTATAGCCGACAGCAGCAAACATATCCTCTTCTCCGGTGAAACTGAACTTATCAGCGGCTTCCTTTTTGTTTTCTGATGTTAAAATGTCTTTTGGATCGAAATCCTGGGCTTTCAGCTCTTTTTCAAGCATTTCCCTGCCCTTCTGAACATTTTCCTCGCGGCGTTCTTTCTTAAAAAACTGTTTTATTTTATTTTTAGCGTGCGAACTTTGGGTCAGCTTCAACCAGTCCTGACTCGGTCCGTATGAATGCTTGGAAGTAAGCATTTCCACAATATCACCCGTATTCAGCTGGTAATCAAGCGGAACCATTTTTCCGTTCACCTTCGCTCCGATCGTCCTATTGCCGATTTCCGTATGGATCCGGTATGCAAAATCCAATGGGACCGATCCGCGCGGCAGTTCTATTACATCCCCCTTCGGCGTAAAAACAAAAACCATATCTGAGAATAAATCTATTTTCAATGATTCCATAAATTCTTGTGCATTGGAGGTGTCATTCTGCCATTCTAATATCTCCCGGAACCACGTAAGTTTATCCTCAAGAGATTTCTTTCCGGAAGCTGCACTCGTATCTTCTTTGTACGCCCAGTGAGCTGCCACCCCGAACTCAGCGACACGATGCATATCTTCCGAACGTATCTGTACTTCAAGGGGTTCTCCTTTTGGTCCAATTACAGTAGTATGCAGGGATTGATACATGTTTGCTTTTGGCATAGCAATATAGTCTTTAAAACGCCCCGGCATCGGCTTCCAGCACGTATGGATAATACCGAGCACCGCATAGCAGTCTTTTATGCTCCGGACTATAATTCGGACTGCCAGCAGATCATAGATCTCGTTGAACTGCTTTTTATGCTTCACCATCTTCCTGTAAATACTGTAAATATGCTTGGGACGTCCATATATTTCGCCTTCAATGTTTATATCATTTAAGCTCGACTTTATATTTCCGATGACTTCTTCAATATATTGTTCTCTTTCCGCACGTTTTTGTTTCATTAGATTAACGATGCGATAATACTGCTGTGGATCCATATATCGAAGTGCGGTATCCTCCAGCTCCCATTTGATAGTGGAAATTCCCAGCCGGTGTGCAAGCGGCGCAAATATTTCCAAAGTTTCATTAGATATTCTTCGTTGTTTATCCGGAGGCAGATGCTTTAACGTCCGCATATTATGAAGCCGGTCTGCCAGCTTTATCAAAATGACGCGGATATCCTTCGCCATTGCCACTACCATTTTACGATGATTCTCTGCCTGCTGCTCTTCCTTTGATTTATATTTTATTTTTTTCAGTTTTGTAACCCCATCGACTAGCATTGCTACTTCGTCATTAAAATTCCCTCTGAGATCGTCGACAGTAACATCTGTATCCTCCACAACGTCATGCAAAAATGCAGCAGCAATCGTGTCCGGATCCATCTCAAGCTCTACAAGGATACCGGCCACTTGAACAGGATGAAGGATATATGGCTCTCCTGACTTTCTATATTGATCCTTATGGGCTTCTTCAGAATATTTGTAGGCTCGTTCCAAAAAAGCAACATCATCGTCAGGAAGATATTTTCGTGCAAGTTCCAACACTTCATCTATGGTCATGAAATCACCCTGCATGCCTTTCTAATATCATTATTTCTTTATATTATCTTTAAAATCTGCATTGATGTAAAGCCTTGCGGTTCCGTTCTGTATTTGAAAAATCAACCTTGAGGTAAAAACGAATGAACAGAAAAGTAAAATGAAGGTATGTAAAGAAAATTTTGGCTTGTCAACAAAATACTTGGCAATTGAAAAATGCCTTTGTTGCGCTGCCTTGCTTTTTCAAGTGCGGATATTTTTGGGAGGTAAAACAAAAAGCGCTCGTTTTGAGCACTTTTAAGAACCAATGCTGTATTCTTAATCGAACGTAACTAGAGAGAAAATATCGTATTCTCCAAGCTTCCCGCGTCCATTCAAATAAGAAAGTTCAATTAAAAAGGCAAGGCAGGCTACTTCTCCGCCGAGCTCCTCAACCAATTTAATTGTTGCATTTATCGTACCGCCCGTGGCAAGGAGATCATCTGTGATAAGCACTCGCTGTCCTGGTGTGATAGCATCATTATGCAGAGACAAAGTATCCTTCCCATACTCTAGTCCATAATCAGCATCGACAGTTTCACGAGGCAGCTTCCCTTTTTTTCTCACAGGCACAAAACCTTTTTTCAAAGCGTACGCGATCGGACAGCCGACAACAAATCCTCTTGCTTCGGGGCCAACTACTACATCAATATTCTGTGCGGATGCATAAGCAGTCATTTCATCAATTGCCTGTTTGTAAGCAGGTCCATCTTGCATTAAGGTAGTAATATCTTTAAAGCGGATGCCTTCTTTTGGGTAATCCTGAACAACAGTAATATAATCTTTAAAATCCATTCCCTACCTTCTCCTTTATGTCTGAATGCTCGTGATCAGGCTCTAATAACGGATGCAGACGGCTCTTTAATTGACTGTAGCTTGAATAGAGCAGCTCTTTTTCCGCCTCTCTTTTTTTCAAGAATCTTACATAGCTGGCCGATTCCGAGAGATCTTTCCGTTCTGCCTGCTCTACGACAGTCAGAACACCGTTATCTATTTTAACAAACCCAAGCTCAAAAAACACTTTTGTCATAAATTTGACCGTTTCCGGGAGCCAGCCTTTCCTTTTTGCCAGCTCTTTGCCATACTTCTCTAGCTCAAAGGTGCCCCGCTTTTTTAGGAATGCATAATACCATTTAAAATGTTCTCTGCCGGGACTCATTTGAAAATAAACATCTTCTTTCTCATGAAAAAAGATAAAGATTTTCTCTGCACCCTGCAGCATTCCTGCAGTATTTTCAAACTCTTCAAGAGAAGCAGGCATATCGGCTATAATAATATTTTTCTTTGCTGATTCTGAGCTGTTTATTTCATAATCGGGCAGCTTGTCTGCCAGAACTCTAGCGGTTTTTTCTTTAAATGCAAGAATAATAGCTGTTTCCGCAGGAATTTCTTTAATTGCACTGATCACATCTTTGTCTTTTCGTTTATCAAACAACTGCCAATCTACAATTGCTATATCCTTCAAGAAAAGCTGAGGCTTTCTGAAGCCGTTCCATTCATTAATTGATAATTCACCCACGGCTTCTGCAGTGGATTTTTCAGTTAACTGATCAGCGAGATGACCGAGATGGAAGCCTACACAATCAAGATTCTTTCCTTCCGATTCAAATCCGAGCTTGAGATGATTCTTTTCACTGCCTATTTTTTTAAAGGAAGCGATATTTATACCTTTAATGGCAAACGCCGGCTTGGGATTTCCAATACCGTATGGCGCCAATTTGTTTAATTCCTCCACTGACTGGAGATTAATTTCCTGAAGCGTAACAGCGAAGTCAATTTTAGTAGATGGTATGAAATCATCAGCAGAAAGAACGGCACCAGCCTGATCGCTCATTTTTTTTCTCAGCTCATCTACATGTTCTGTACTCATTGTCAGCCCGGCAGCCATTGGATGGCCCCCAAAGTGCGGGAGCAGCTCTCTGTTTTTAGATAATTCCTGAAACATATCAAAGCCTTCAATACTCCTTGCAGAACCTTTTGCGGTCCCTGCATCCTCATCGATCGATAATACTATCACCGGCCTGTAGAAGCGTTCTACAAGTCTTGAAGCGACAATACCGATGACCCCCGGATTCCAGCCTTCTTTTCCAATGATTAAAAAATTGTTCGATTCAGGCGGGTAATGAGTTTCTACTACTTCTACAGCTTCTTTCGTCATTTCATTAACAACTTTCTGCCGCTCTTTATTTAAGTTATTAATCATATCAGCCCATTCATCAGCTTCATCCATGGAAGTCGAATTAAGCAGATGGACAGCCGGATCTGCTGCCTCCATTCTGCCCGCCGCATTTATTCTCGGCCCCATCGCAAATCCGACATGCTCCTCTTCAATTGTTTCTCCATCAATGCTGCATATTTTCTTTAACGCTTTTATACCTGGCTTATCTGAACTGGACAATTTTTTTAGACCTTCCTTTACAAGCGCTCTATTTTCATCGAGCAATGGAACAAGGTCACTAATGGTACCGATTGTAAATATGTCTAGTATATGTTCGGGAAAACTGCCTAACAGCGCTTGAGCGAGCTTAAATGCTACCCCTGCTCCTGCAAGTTCTTTAAAGGGATACATACAGCCAGGTTTTTTAGGATTAATAATACAATAAGCATCTGGAAGCTGAGGAGGGGGTTCATGGTGATCAGTCACAATCACATCCATTCCTAATTCTTTAGCAGTGTTAATAGGTTCTACCGCTGCAATTCCGGTGTCTACCGTTATTATTAATCCGGCTCCTTCTTCTTTTGCTTTGCGGAATGCAGGAATATTGGGACCATAGCCTTCTGTAAACCGGTTAGGAATATACCACCCAAAATCCGCTTTCAGTTCCTGGAGGAGCATTATCATTATAGTTGTACTCGACACTCCGTCTGCGTCATAATCCCCAAAGATAAGTATCTTTTCATTTCGATCTATCGCTCGTCTGATTCTATCTACTGCCTCAGACATTCCATCCATCAGGAAAGGGTCGTGTGCGTTTGCTGTGTCTGCGGACAAAAAATCTTTAGCGGCTTCAATGGATGTGATACCGCGAGAACAAAGCATTTTTGCTGTCAGTGTGGAAATTTTCAATTCTTGCTGCATATGGCTGCTGGCTGTTTCATCAACGTGTGCTACATTCCATCTCGTCTTTGGCTTTAACATAATAACACCCCTTTAACCCACCTAATTATACTAAAGGGGGAAAGGGGTGACAATCTTATTAGCATATCTTTACACGTTTGTCTTTTCATTTTCCGGAGCGGATGATCGTCTTTCAGTACCTGATCTTGTCTTTGAAGCTGAAACAGGCACTTGTTTTTTTACTTGGCGAAGTTCCTGGCGAAGCCGGTAAATTTTCATTAAGGCAAGTGAGCCTGCTACGATTGCTCCCATTAAGACAGAGCCGAGAATGACAAGAATTAATGGCCATTCCGCTTCACCGAACATATAGTTTACAGATACATTGTCTACGTTAATAACTGCAAAAATAGATATGACAATAGCTGCGATAAGACCAAGTATTAATACGGACTGCCCTTTCATAGTTTCTCCTCCTACAGTTAATTTTTAGTATAGGGGTTTACATGCACAAAAACATCCTTCACATTCTTATCAGCAAGTAAAGTTTCCTTAACCTGTTTCCCGATTGCATGCCCCTCTTCTACTGTAATCAATGGATCTACGGAAAGTTTAATATCAACAATAACATAATGACCATGTTCGCGGGCAAGTAATTCATCTATTTGCATTACACCTTCAACATTTGCTGCCTGCCTTCTCATCTCGACTGTATCCTCTGAATGTAAAACATGATCTAGCACGTTGTGAATTGAATCTGTACCTAAGTCCCATGCCATCTTCATAATCATAATGGAAACAATCAGACCAGCAGCCAGGTCTCCATAAAGCATCCAGGAAATTCCTGCTTTATCCCCAAGTATGGTAGCGCCAATTCCAGCAAGTGCAGCAAGTGATGAGAACACGTCAGACCGGTGATGCCAGGCATCTGTAATAATGGCTTCACTTCTATACTTTTTACCCAAATAATGTTTATATCGAAACATCGCTTCTTTCGCAGCAATGGAGAAAACGACAGCATAAAGTGCAATCGTCTTAGGAACAGCCACAGGCTCTCCTGCATCTTTTACTGCATTCAGTCCAATTTCAAACCCAACGATAAACAAAAGCACAGCAACAATAATTGCAGTCAGAGTTTCTGCTTTTCCATGGCCGTAAGGGTGGTCTTTATCAGGTGGAAGATTTGCCGCGCGTATGCCGATCATAACTGCGATCGAACTGACGACATCAGAAGCAGAATGCACCGCGTCAGCAACAAGAGCTCTGCTGTCAGCAACGATTCCTGCCCACCCTTTTATAATGGCAAGTAATATATTTCCTATGATTCCGATAACTGCTCCACGGCGAATCATTTTATATCTTGTTTGTTCAAAACTATTCATGACGCTACCTCCACTGCTTCAAGTACCTGTTCTTACCTTTTGCATAAAGAGGCCATGGTATCCACCATGGCCTCTTCTCTACCTCTCTGGATAGAGTTCATGCTCTTCTTCCTCGTCCTCATCTTCTCCTTTTTCCCGCTTCTTTTTCAGGCGCCTCCATTCCCAAACAGACCAAATCTGGGCAGCAAGAAAAATTGAAGAATATGTGCCCGCGATTAATCCTATCAATAAGGCAAGTGCAAAAGAACGTATTGCTTCGCCTCCGAAAATAAATAATGCAGAGGCAGCTAAAACGACTGTAAGTACAGTATTTATGGATCGAGTAAGTGTCTGATTTAAGCTCATATCGACTACCCCGCTTAAGTGTTCAAAGGTCTCAAGCCGAGGTGCTTTATTCATGTTTTCTCGAATTCGGTCGAACGTGACAATCGTGTCATTAATTGAGTAACCTACGATGGTCAGCACTGCTGCAATAAACGGGACATTAACTTCAATTTGCAGCAGACTGAAAAACACAATTATAAAAAATGCATCGTGCAGCAGCGCAACTATCGCGGCCACACCATAAAGAAACTGAAATCGTATCGATATATAAATTATAATACCGATTGAAGCTATAAGAACAGAAGTTAATGCATTCAGCGCCAGCTCCTGTCCCACCTGGGGAGATACGGTGCTTACATTTGGTTCCTCTCCGTACTCTTCAGTAAAATAGGTTTGTATCTCAGCAATTTCTTCCTGCGTAAGTGCTCCGATGAAGCGGGCCTGAGCCATTTCATTATTCTCACCGGCAAGTGTCACGTCATCCGGTTCATAGCCTTTGCCGGCTTCAGAGAATGCATTCTCTACTTCTTCTTCTGTCAAAGTCTGATCTGAACCAATTTCAATACGTGAGCCGCTCTCAAAATCTATTCCAAGGTTGAGCCCTGCAGTTAACAGTAGAATAATGCCTGCAGCCAACATAGCCAGTGAGATCATGAAAAACTTCCTGCGGTGTTTTACAAAAGGAATCTGTCGTTTATGATTCATTGATCTCACTCTCCTTTACACCGAAGACCCGGGGTTTTTTATTAAAAACTCTGCTCTTCACCCAGAGTCCGAGCAGTAATCTTGAGCCAAATACCGCGGTGATAAAGCTTGTCAGAATACTGACGATCAGCATAACCGCAAAGCCCTGTACAGAGCTTGTTCCATAATAAAATAAGACACCTGCTGCAAGGATGGTGGTGATATTAGCATCGATAATAGTGGATAATGATCTTCTCGAACCTGCTTTGAAAGCAGATAAGACAGACTTCCCTTCACGCAGTTCTTCTTTAATTCTTTCATAAGTGAGAATATTCGCATCAACAGCCATACCAACCCCAAGAATAATGGCAGCTATTCCAGGCAGCGTCAACACTCCCTGCATCCAGTTGAAAATAACTAAAACCAGATAAACGTAACCGCTCAGAGTGACAGAGGCTATAATACCCATAAACCTGTAAAAAATTAACATATATGCCAGAATCAATCCTATCCCGATATATCCAGCAAAAATGGTTTTTTCCATTGCTTCTTCTCCGAGCGAAGCCCCTACAGAATTAGAATATACTTCGTCCAATTCAGCGGGAAGAGAGCCAGCGTTTAGAATTTCAGATAAATTTTCCGCTTCTTCAATCTCAAAGTTACCTTCAATTTGGATATCTTCTGTATAGAGAGGCTCATTCACTGCAGGTGCAGATAAAAATTTCGGATCTTCCTTCTGCGATTCTTCTGCAAAGCTGTCTCCTTCTTCATAGTCAAGCCAGATGACTAGAACATTATTAGGAGGCTGAAATTCGTTAATAATTTCTTCCGTTACCTGGCCAAAGGCATCCCCGTCTTTCAGCGAGACTGTGACGAGCGGCTCGTTCGATTGACCAAAGTTAACACTCGCTCCATTTTCCTGAAGGTCATCCCCAGAGAGCCTTTCTTTATCATTCACATCACGGAAGCTCAAATCTGCTTCTGTCGATAACAATTCTCTTGCCGTCTGCTGATCTTCCACTCCTGCGAGCTGAACCCTGATTCTGTTATCTCCTTCGATCGTTATGTTCGGCTCAGAAACGCCCAGCACATTCACTCGCTGATTTAATGAGCTGACTGTAGCCTGCATCGTTTCTTCTGTTACTTCCTCGCCCTCTTGATTAGACGAGACTTCATACAGTACTTCAAAACCACCCTGGAGATCCAGGCCAAGATTAATTCCTTTTGCAATACTACCAGCTGTCTGAGAGATAAGGCCTCCAAGCAGCAGTACAATCACAAAAAAAGTAACAATTCTCCATTTCTTCACCATTGATGACTACATCCTCCTTCAGTCGTCTGTTCACAGGAGATGGCTGCCCTTATTGAGGACAGCCACTATCATTTGAAAAGACGATCTGTCATGCGTGCCGTATAAAACAAACATGATTAAAATTCAAACTAAATGGTCTTCTTCACTTAAAGTAAGTTATGTATGGCTTTTAAATAATGCTTTAACAACATATTAATTATACTGATGTCAATAATTTCATGTCAATCACGGCCCGCTTGCGAAGAGTGATTTTCTATATCACCGAGAAGTTCTTCAAAATCAGCTTCCGTTGAATAGCCCGCTCCCTCCCGGTACGAAGAAATAGTTATACGATTCATATACTCAGTAAGGCGATAAGTCAAAATGCCGTTAACCAATGAATGAATTCTCGGCTCTGTCTTATTTTTATTCAGCTTTTCTATAACGCTTTCCCAAATATCCTCCTCGCTGGCATATCCATACCCAAGAATCTCAAATTCTTCTTTTTTACTCTTCAGTGCCGGCCAGACCTCTTCCTTCCAAACTTCATATTGATAGGCCATTTCCTGTTCTCCTCCTTTATATAAGGAAACTTGTCATGCTTGTACAATCGTCCCGCATACATATTATAAATGCCAACATCTCACTTTGGTAAAGGCGGGAACAATACTAATGAAAAAGCAGACCTTTTTACAAGGAACAATCATATTAATTATTGCGGGCCTGATAACCCGGGTGCTGGGCTTTGTAAACAAGATTGTAACCGCCAGATTACTTGGCGCAGAAGGTGTAGGACTATATATGATGGCTTTTCCAACTCTGCTGCTTATCATTACTTTAACACAATTAGGACTGCCTGTAGCCATTTCAAAACTGATTGCTGAAGCTGAATTTAAGAAAGATTATGTAAGAATGAAGAAGATCCTCGTAGTATCAATGACAATTACGATGTCGTTAAGTGTGTTGTTTACAACAGGTTTTATTGCAGCAGCTCCTAAAATCTCAGGGTTTCTGTTAACAGATGAACGAGCATATTATCCAATGCTTGCCATTCTTCCAATTATACCGATCACAGCGGCTTCTGCTGTTTTAAGAGGCTACTTTCAGGGACGTCAAAATATGACTCCTCCTGCAGTATCACAGGTTCTTGAACAAACGGTAAGAATCTCCCTGGTAGCTGTTTTTATAACGATACTGATGCCTTATGGTCTGCATATTGCTGCGGCAGGAGCTATGCTGTCTGTTATTACAGGGGAATTGATATCTTTATTGTTTATGTTCTGGCAGTTCAAACGTAAAAAAACGTTAAAGGTGCGTGACAATTTCTTCGGCTTCTTAAAAAGCGGCCGAAGTGTATTTCATGACTTAATGGCCATCTCACTTCCTGCCACGGGAAGCCGCCTGATCGGTTCTATATCATTATTTTTCGAACCGATTATTATTGCCCAAAGTCTTGCCCTAGCCGGGGTGGCTACGGCAGTGGCAACTTCCCAGTACGGGCAGCTGAGTGGATTTGTAATTCCGCTGCTGTTTCTCCCTACTTTCATTACCTATTCATTTTCGGTTTCACTTGTTCCTTCCGTTAGTGAAGCTGCTGCTTCCAAGCGATTTGGCATCATTCAAAAACGTTTGAAGCAGACCCTGAGGACTGCGATATTAAGCGGAGGCTTCGCTGCAATATTTCTATTCGTTTTTGCCAAAGAAATCATGGTTGTTATGTATGAAGCACCAGAAGCAGCTGCGTTGGTGAGAATTCTTGCCCCTTTTAGCATCTTTTTATATGTCCAGGGGCCTCTGCAGGCTGTGCTTCAAGGCCTTAACCTAGCCAAAGCGGCTATGTACAATACGTTTATCGGCGCTATAACAAAAGCTGGTCTTATATTTATATTTGCCTCAAGTCCCTTTTTTGGTATTAAAGGTGCGGCTATTGCTGTCGCAGTAAATATGATGCTTGTGACTTTACTTCATTTTATCACCGTTTCAAAAGCAGTCGGCTTTACGATGGAATGTAAATACAATCTTATTTCTCTAATTCTTGCAGCTGTTTCTGTGTTCACAGCGGATTTCACGAGAAAACTGTTGTTTACAGACTTTAATCTCGTTTTTCAAGTTAGTGCTGCGGCTTTATTTTCTGCCTGTATATATTCTCTGCTGCTTCTTGGTTCCGGAACAATTAAATACACCCAGATTAAAAAGCTATTGCAGAGATAACCGTTAATCATTTTTTAGGTCAATATACATCGTTCCGTCTGTACGCAGCACACAATAGGAAACAGTTTTAATGCTTTCTATGCTCGCTTTCCTAAGCTCTCTTCTCAGCCACAATTCATCTTTCTGAGCTTCGTTCAAAGCCCCCTCCTGTATTTCCCCATCGACGATCAGGGTAAGAGGATAAGATGAAACTTCCTGCTTTTTATCCTCTTTATCATCGTCGCCTTCTTTATTTTCCTCGTCTTCTTTTGCAAAAACAGACAACTGGCCATTAGCTTCAAGGATCGCAAACTCTACATCCGAAATATTTTTAATATCCTTCTGACGCACCTGCATCAGTAAATCATCGAAATTATAGCGCTGCCGTTTCATTTCTTTTTCGTTTATCTCTCCATTTCTAATAAGAAAAGACGGTCTCCCGTCTGCAAGTCTTCTAATTCTGGGGCTTTTTAATGATAAATAAGCCATAAGAATCTGGACACTTGATAAAACGATGATAGGTGTTACTCCATCGCGAATTGGAACATTCACATCTTCTATCGACATCACGGCAAGCTCAGCAATCATAATAGATACAACAAAATCAAGTACAGAGAGCTGGCCTATTTCTCTTTTCCCCATCAGCCTTAAAATGACAAGCAGAAAAAAATACGCAAACAGCGTCCGGAATACAACTGTTCCAAATTCCACCCGATGCACCTTCTTTTATGAATTGTTCTCTCCTGCTTTATTTTGTCCGATCTTTTCTAGAACATGTATTGAGTTAAGGAATGACCATTAATAAAAGATAAGATAGCGAAGATAAATATAGATAGTCGAGATGGTGAGGGAGAAAATAACAACAGGAATTCCCACCTTTAAGAAATCAAAATAGGAGAACCCTTTTCCTTCTTTTACAGCCAGCCCCGCCACAATGACATTAGCTGTGGCTCCAATAACAGTCGCGTTACCACCGAGACACGCGCCTAGGGCGAGCGACCACCAGATCGGCTCCAAATCATATATACCGTAGCTTTCTAACTCGAGAATAACGGGAATCATTGCAGCTACAAACGGAATGTTGTCTACAAAGCCAGAAACAAATCCCGATATCCATAGTAAAGAAATCGAAGTAGTCATCATGTCTCCTTCCGTAAGAAACATAAGCCCCTTTGCAATTTCTTCTAAATATCCGACTTCTTCAATCCCGCCAATCAATCCAAACAGCCCAATAAAAAAGAATATTGTCGTCCACTCCATCTGCCGGAAAACTTTTTCCGGACTGATTTCCTCCTGGGTCATAAATAAAAGCAATAAAGCCCCGCCCATTGCAATCGCAGTTAATTCAACTTTTATAACAGGCTGAAGTAGAAAAGCACTAATCGTTAATAGTAATACCAGTAATGATTTCTTCAAAAGCGGCATGCTTTTTATATACCGTTTGGCATCAACCTTTAACAGTTGTTGTCTTTGTTCCTTTTTATCATCCTTTAATAATTCTTTTTTATAATACATCGAGATGCCACAGATAACAGAAAAAAAGATTAAAACTGCGGGTGGACCTAGATTCAGCAAGAAATCATTGAATAAAAGTGTTCTTGCCGCCTGACCTATCATTAAATTCGGAGGATCACCGATGATAGTCGCTGTACCTCCGATATTAGATGATAAGATAATGGCGATCAAAAAAGGTACCGGCTGAAGGTGAAGTTTTTTCGTAATAGTGAAAACTACGGGAGTTACAAGAAGAACAGTCGTGACATTATTCAAAAACGCGGATCCAACACCTGTCAGTACAGAAAGAAAAAAGAGAAGCGGTAAGGGCCTGCCCTTGACAATTTGTGCCGATTTAATAGCTGCGTATTCAAACAGCCCGCTCTGAGAACTGATAGATACGATCATCATCATAGCCAGAAGTAAGGCAATCGTATGCCAGTCGATGTAGCGGGTAAACATTAATTGCATTTCCACAACGCCTGCTGCGGCCATCAGCACAGCACCAGCAATAGCAATTAATGCTTTGTTTCCTTTTTCCGCAATCAGCAGAATATAACAGGCTGTAAATATAAAAAGACTGAGGAAGCTTTCCACGTCTGCAATCATCCTTTTAAGGGTTTGTACCATTCTATGTATTTCTAAAGGAAGTTGAACTAATTCCTCATTGATCTAAAGAAAAACTTGGATTGTCGCGCGAGTCCAGAAAGGAAAAGTATGCCTGGCAGCAGCCGCGACAGGTTCTCCGGAATTTGGTTCAGAATTCCGGGGTTGCGGGCATGGCATCCCAAAAAACCTGGCAGGTTGCCAGGTTCAAAAGGAAGAAGCGTTCGTTTTTTCAGGTTCTAAGTCAATTGTTGGGGTGGAGGCCGTCAGGCCCCGCCCCTTTATCCTACTTGAATGTTCTGATTTTTCGTCTGATGATGTAGTAGAATTTTGCTCCTTAGTCGATCATATCGTCGGAATCC
>NZ_JBHIKY010000009.1:0-196970 GCF_042139015.1 Alteribacillus sp. HJP-4
GACAAATCGAACCGTTTCTTTTTTGAATTTTTCACTATAACGTTGCCGTTGTTCACCCATGTGAACCCCTCCTTGGTATGATGATGCCATTCCGTTATAGAGGTGTCTACCAATCATACTAACAGCAGGAGATCCGCTATTTGGCTTTCCAGCACTCCAAATGGCTGTCAAATAGGGTGATAGCGGAACGGAAGTCCGACAAACCTGAAAAACAGGCTTGTTTGGGGCATTTAGCGGAACCAGTGTCCGGCAGGCAGCAGCCGGGCAATCAGACGATGTGTGCCCGGCTGAGCAGCCAAACGATGCCGTCCGCCGGGCTCCGCACTGTGCCTCCAATCAGTTATTCTGAAATTCGTCTTCCTTCGAGCAGTCGTTCAATCCATTCCTCATCCGTACTCATTTCCTCGATGACAACCTGCCCGTCGATCACTGCGGCAAAGCGGCCTTCGCCGAGATACAGACCGGCAAGCTCTGCTGCGTCTCCGCCGTCTTCGTCTGCAAAGAACATGAGGTCTCCTTGCTCGAGTTCTTCGATATGAATTTCTTCGCCGCTTTCGCGAAGAGTTTCGGTAGACGATGGCAGTTCAATGCCGGAGCCTTCCTCGAAGATCTGCTGAATAAATTCGGCCGAAGATCCTTCGTAAGAGTCACCTTCATAGTCTTCCGCAAGCAGTGCTTCCTCGTTTTCCTCCTGCGGCTGATCGTACGTCCTGCTGCCGAGGTAGCGTGACGGCCAGTACGAGCTGGTCGTCAGGTCGACGATGGCTACACCGGAAGACTGCGTGGCAACAATCATTTGATTATTGCCGATATAGACGGCTGGAATGATGCTGGAGCCTTCAAAGAACATCAGATCGCCGCGTTCCATTTCGTCTCTGGAGATTTCTCTGCCTTCCTGCCATTGTTTCTGTCCATAGCGCGGCAGGTCGATGTTCAGCCCCTGCTTATAAATGTACTGTGTGAGGCCGCCGGTATCAAAGCCTTCTTCCGGTGATGCGCCGCCAAGCTCGTAATCGGTGCCGATTAACTGATAGGCTTCATAAACGGCTTCATTATCATAATTGATTGATAAATCGTCAAATCGTTTGGCGCCGGTGAAATGTTCCTTCCAATAATCGTTCATGTACGAGATTGTTGTTTCTCCTTCTTCTCCGGTGGCATGGGCAAAATGGTCATCGCCAAGGTAAATGGCGGTATGAGAAATGCCTTCCTGCCATGTTCCGGAGAAATAAAGAACGTCCCCGGGCTGCAGTTGATTATCGAGTTCAATCGAATTGATATCGGTTCCGGCGTCAAGAATGGTTTCGCCGACCTCCCACTGCTTGTAGCTGATCCGCGGCAGATAGACACCGGAAGAGTTTCTAAACGCTGTTTGAATCAAGAAGGAACAATCAAATGCGTCAAGTGTGCTGCCTGTCATTAAATATGGGGTGCCCATGTATTTCATCGCTTCCCGAATCACAGGATTTTCATGGTCCGCATAGGTGTCCGGGTTGGATTTGGACAGTAATTCGTCCGAATAGCGGACAGCCCCTTCATATCGATCGGCATAATAGGTGTGGTGATCAAGATGCTGCTCAACGACGTCGTTGGATGGGGTGGAAATGATAAACTGGCGGTCTCCAGTGTAGATTCCGGCGTTTAAATACGAGTCCTGGAAAAAGACAAGATCGCCAGGCTGCAGTTCATCCTCGCTGATTTTTTCTCCGGCATCATAAAGACCGGCCGGCTTTTTCGAGAGCAGGCTTCCGGTAACCTCCTGATATACGTAGTGCACTAGTGAACCACTGTTAAACCCGTTTTCCGGATCCTCACCTTCGCTGTTATACGGGCTTCCGAGGAGATCTCTTGCCTCCTCGACAATCTCATTGTCAGTTGGTGCAGGCCCGAGATTGTCTTCTGTGTATTTTTTCGCTCCGACATAGGCGTCCGACCAGTAGTCGCTCGTATCCATATTTCTTTCAGAAATGCCGTCACTTGTCACGATCACAAACCGGCTGTCACCGATATAAATGCCGGACATTAAATACGTCCCCTGGAAAAAGACGACGTCTCCTGCTCGTAAATCCTCCCGCTCCACCGCTGTGCCGATGCTCTGCTGCTCCCGGGCGTAGCGTGGGAGGGAGACTCCTTTTGCTTCTTCAAACACATATTGAACAAATTCAGATGTAATGTAATTTTCGCTGTTTTCGCCAATGCTGTCGACTGCGAGCTGCGCGGCCGGATCATCATACGATTCCTCTGTTCCGATCCCTTCTCCTTCTTTAAAAGAATCGTTCAGCGTGCGCGCGACGAAGACAGAAAACTGGGCCCGAGTCGTATCATTATTCGGGCGGAAGGTATTGTCTTCCGTATAACCTGTCGTCACCCCGGCGGCTGCAATCGTCTGCACCGCCGGATAAAACGTCGTTCCTTCTCTCACATCGCGAAAATCGTTCGCTGCTTCAGCCCTGTTGTAATCAAAGGAGCGGTCTAAAATCAATGCCATCTGCCCGCGCGTCATTTTCGCATTCCCGATATACTCACCGTTTCTTCCGGTAATGATCCCTTCGTCATAGACAGTGGCAGCATGCTCATATCCGGAAAAAGACGGGCTGATATCTGTAAATGGCGGATCAGGCCGTCCATCTGTCTCCAAATTCAGCGCTTTAATGATCATTGATGCTGCCTGGCTCCGCTTTACGGACTGGTTCGGCCGAAAGGTGTCGTCATCGTACCCTTTAATAATTCCTTCATCGGCGAGAAATTCAATTTCATCCACGGCCCAATAATCTTCTCTTACATCAGAAAAAGCTGCTGCCTCGGCGGACGAGACGGAATCAAAGACGGCGTACGCAAACACCAATGTAACTATGTATCTGCCGGCTTTCATACATAACCCAACTTTCTTTTTAATAATCCCCTACTATTGTGTAACTTTTATACCCACTCCTTTCCTTGAAAGTTTTGAAATAAAACGAATAATATGCATAAATTTTACTCAGATGCCAAAAGAACAAATAATACCTATTCCAAGTTTGGGGTGACTTTGTTCGTGATTTTAAAAGAAACGTGTCACATGCTATTCATGTTGGATGACTGACTGACATATTCATTTAAAAAGGAGGGAGCTTGTGTGAGGTTAACTTTAGGAATTTTTTCTATCGTATTATCTGTGTTTGTAATTTTTCAGTCGATCATTGCAGGAGTCGGTAACTTGTGGATGGGTGGAAACGAAGTAAGCGGAATGATTGGGATTATGATAGCTGTCGTCATGTTAGTTTCAGGTATCTTGACGGTGGCCGCTAGAAACAGCAGGGGAACTCATCTCACCGCTGTGGTATTTTGGGTGATTGCCGGGGTCCTTGGATTTCTGTTTTCCTCCGATTTTAAGGATTTGAATGTGTGGGGGGCGCTGTGTATTGTGTTTGCGCTGCTGAGCTATATTTATATAGTCCGCAAACTTCCTAAAGAAAAGAACGAAGAAGAATCGGCTTAATTTTTTCCCTGTGAAAACAGGGTTTTTTTCTTTTCATCTGAGTGCCTGTGGATGCGGACAGGAGAACCGTTATTCTTTAAAATAATGCACTTTATGAATGGTTGGCGGACAGCAGATACGCTATTTGCCTGAATGACGGGGAAATGTGCATTCTTTTTAGCCATTAACGAAACTCATATCCGGAAAAGCCATCAAACCAGGCTGTTTGGAGCAAATAACAACCATTGTCCGCAGAATCTACTGCTGCCCGGCCAGACTTATTCCCTCAGACAAAGGTCTGAGCCATGATGAAGGCCATTTCGGGATATATGTTTTAGACGGTGGAACGATGTATTGTTTTGAAAAGCCTTTTAAAATATATTATGAATCACTTATATAAACAAAGCAGAAAGGGAGTTCATTATGAATGAATCACATGACCAGCGGAAGGCTGCCGAACCAACAGAAGTTCCTCTCAGGGCTGAAAAAAGAGAATGGATAGGCCTGGCTGTCCTCGCACTGCCCTGTCTACTGCTGGCACTAGATGCCACCGTCTTACACCTGGCTCTTCCACATCTGGCTGCAGACCTGAATCCTAGCAGCACGCAGCAATTGTGGATCCTGGATATTTATGGGTTCATGATTGCCGGGTTTCTCGTCACGATGGGAACGCTCGGGGATCGAATTGGGCGCAGGCGGCTGTTGTTGATTGGAGCAGCAGCATTCGGCGCTGCCTCCATCGCGGCCGCCTATTCGACTAGTGCGGAGATGCTGATCGTGACGCGGGCTCTGCTTGGAATAGCCGGAGCCACCTTAATGCCTTCCACGCTTTCGCTGATCAGAAATATGTTTCACGACCCTGGGCAGCGGACGATGGCGATTGGTATATGGATGATGTGTTTTTCGGGAGGAGCCGTGCTTGGGCCTGTCATTGGCGGGGTGATGCTTGAGTTTTTTTGGTGGGGGTCTGTATTTCTGCTTGGAGTGCCAGTCATGGTGCTGCTTCTTATTGCCGGGCCGATATTATTGCCGGAATACCGGGATTCGAATGCAGGGAGGCTGGACCTTTCCAGTGCAGCATTATCTCTTATAACTCTTTTATCAATAATCTATGGTTTCAAAGACATTGCTAAAAGTGGCTGGAATGTAACACCATTCGTCGTAATTATGATTGGTGTATTGGTGGGTTGGATTTTTGTTCGAAGGCAGCTCAAACTGAAGAATCCGCTGATAGATATTCAAATGTTTAAAAATCGTTTTTTCAGCGGGTCCCTGGGTATACTGCTTCTCGGAACTATCACCATTGGCGGATTCATCTTGTTGTTTGCTCAATATCTTCAAATGGTGAAGGGACTTTCTCCTTTGCAGGCAGGGGTATGGATGGTGCCTTTATCCGCTGGAAGTGTTATCGGGGCTTTGTTGGCGCCGCTGCTCACTCGCTATATGTCCAAAGCTAATACCATTGGAATAGGCTTGGTGTTATCAGCCGTAAGCTGCTTTATGATTACACTGATCGATATTAACACGGGACTGCTTCTCCCTACCATCAGCAGTTTGTTTCTGACGATTGGTATGGGGCCGCTGATGGTACTCACGACTGACTTGATCATTGGGTCCGCTCCCCCGGAAAAGTCAGGCTCCGCAGCATCTTTATCAGAAACGAGCGGAGAGCTTGGTATTGCTCTTGGTATTGCTGCATTAGGAAGTGCCGGCGCCGTCGTATATCGTTTGCAGTTCGCTGTTCCTTCAAACGTTCCCCCGAAATCAGCTGAAGTCGCTGGAGATAATCTCGCCGGTGCTTTAACGGAAACGGGCAGGCTATCAGGAAATTCGGCGTCCGAGCTGCTTCTCTCTGCACAGGAGGCTTTTCTGAGCGGTATGAATGTCGTGGGAGGGCTCAGTGCCGTGATCCTACTTGCCCTCGCCATTTTTGTAGGAAGATTGGGGGCCGGCGTGGGGGCCAGGCCCCGCCAAAAATTACACAATTAATTTTTATGCGTGATTGTGGGTTATTATTAAACAGGCGGGGCCTGGCGGGCTGGGATGGGATGGAGAGCAGAAAATGCTTCCGATTATCAATAAATTGATAATCGGAAGCATTTTGTTTGAGGAAATCAAGATTATCTTGTGCTCCGGCGGTGTACTATTTCACATACACCGCCAGGAGGGTAAATTCATTATATTTGGTGACCTGGTATCTTTTATCTTTCTATCGAATATATAATTAACAATAAATAAAAAATGTAATTAGATAATAATTTATTGTTTATCGATAAATATCGTGCTAAAATCAAATCAAATAAACATTAAACAAATGAGGTGCGTGTTATGAAACGTGGATCAACGCTTTTTCTAAAGGCAGCTGTTATTTTTATGGGACTCCCGGTCCTTGCTTTGTGCATATTTCTGGTGCCGGAGATCGCGAATTTTGCAGCAGAATTGTATCCGGATATGACTTATATTAAATATTTCGTATTTATCGATTTGTACGCAACGGCGATTCCTTTTTATGCTGCTTTGTATCAGGCGTTTAAGCTATTAAACTATATTGACAAAAACAAAGCCTTCTCGGAATTATCGGTAAAGGCTTTAAAGAACATAAAAAATTGTGCTGTCATCATCGGTATCTTGTATGTGGCAGGCATGCCGCTATTCTATCTCGTGGCGGAGAGGGACGACGCCCCTGGTGTCATCATACTTGGAATGATCATGATTTTTGGTGCGATGGTTATTGCGGTTTTTGCAGCCGTTCTCCAAAGACTTTTACAGGATGCCATCGAAATAAAATCGGAAAACGATTTAATAGTCTGATCTGAGGTGAACAAAATGGCAATTGTAATCAATATTGACGTGATGCTTGCGAAAAGGAAAATGAGCGTGACAGAGCTTTCGGAGAGGGTCGGAATCACGATGGCTAACCTTTCTATCTTGAAAAATGGGAAGGCCAAAGCGATTCGTTTATCCACGTTAGAGGCGATTTGTAAGGCTTTAGAATGCCAGCCCGGCGATATATTAGAATACAAAAATGAGGAAGACATGCCGGGTGATCAAGGTAAGGTTACGTGAGTCGGAAGGGGAAAGAAAGGTATTCGGCAGGGGGCCTGATCGAGCGGTCTCATCGTCTTTTTAGCAAAAGCCTTTGGAGGAAGAAGTCATGAGACCACTAAAGCAGCTCATTCGTTTTGGCTGGGAACAGGCGCTCTCCTGTTTGTTTCCTGTCGTTATTTTTACCTCCCTGGCTCTGACCCAATTCGTGCCGCTTCCTTTCCTGCCGCGCTACGACTGGCTCCTCCTCATCTGCTTGTTCATGCAGTGGTGGATGGTGCGCACCGGCCTTGAAACATGGGATGAACTAAAGGTGATCACAGTGTTTCACCTTATTGGCCTTGCTCTTGAACTGTTTAAGGTTCACATGGGCTCTTGGTCTTATCCGGAAGAGGGATATTTCAAGCTTTATGGAGTACCCCTGTACAGTGGGTTTATGTATGCGAGTGTAGCGAGCTATCTTTGTCAGGCGTGGAGGAGACTGAAGGTGGAACTGGTGAATTGGCCGCCGTTTTTCGTAGTCGTCTCGCTTGCAGCTGCGATTTATTTGAATTTTTTTACTCATCATTATTGGATGGATATTCGCTGGGGCTTATCTGCCCTTGTTATTATCCTTTTTTGGCAGTCCCGGGTCACATACGAAGTGAATGAAACCCGTTACCGTATGCCGATCGCTCTCGCTTTTGTCCTCATCGGATTTTTTATATGGATAGCTGAAAATATCGCAACATTCTTCGGAGCCTGGGAATACCCGAACCAGGCTGAAGTATGGAGTCTCGTTCATTTAGGAAAAGTGAGTTCATGGCTCTTATTAGTGATTGTGAGCTTTCTTATAGTCGCGACGTTAAAGCAGGTAAAGGGAAAACGGCATCCGACGTAACTTGGAACGGGCAGAAGTCCGAATGCCCTGCTAGACGATTATTAATATCCACGAGACATCACTTCCTGCTTCCGCTTTTCCATCGTTGAGCCGGATTCTTTACGTGCCATGCGACGCAGTAACTTCGGTACGATCAAGAAACCCGCAATCGTCCAAATTCCAAGCACACCGAACATTTCAAGGTGCCGCCACGATTCTCCGATCTCAGCCAATGCCGCACTTTCTGGAAGCAATGCAGAACGCATACCGAGGCCAAGCCAATACACAGGGAAGATTTGGGCGATTCCCTGCAGCCAGACCGGCAGCCCGGTAATAGGAACAAAAATACCAGAAATGGCAGTCAAGGCGCCGATCGGCAGCATCGTAACATTAAAAGAGGAAGCTGTGCTTTTAACGACTGAACCGACGACAGCTCCCCAGGGAAGCGTGGCTAATATCCCGATGATAAAAACGAAAAATAACATCAACCATCCCGTCCAGGGTGTATTTGCCAATCCTTTAATCAAAAATAGCCCAGGAACAAGCAGCATGATGACACTTACTAAAGAATAGGACGTCACACTCATAATCCGGCTGATTAAATAGCTGATCATGCCATTTGGCGTTGCTTTGGCCCGGAGCAGCGTTCCATCTTCTCGTTCATATGTCAATGTCGTAGCTGCTCCCATAAATCCTCCAAACACAACGAGCATGCCGAGCAGACTGGGAAGGGCAAACATAGCCAGTGCCATATCTGTGCCCTCGATGGTACGATTGCGCTGAAAATACAGTACAATTAAAAATACGATTGTCATAATAATGTTAAAGCCAAAATCCTGAGGATTTCTCAGCATTTGTTTAAATTCAATCCACCCGCGTGCCACCCCAAGTTTCGCTGCATGTAATACAGGATTCATTCTGTCCCTCCCTCAAAGGCTGCCAATGGATGTTCCAAATCGCCCTCCGTTTTTATTTGCTGAACCATTTTGATATACGTGTCCTCGAGCGTTGCCTTGCGCACTTCAAGGTCCGTGATGGCGTCGCCGTGTTTTTCAAATAAGGTTTGAACAAACCGCGCGGCATCCTTTACGTCCTCTCGAAATCGTTCATGGTTTACTGCCCAGCGAACCTCTGAGGTACCTTCCACTTGTTCTGCCAACTCTTCTGCACTGCCATTGGCAGCGATAATGCCTCCTGCAAGAATAAGAATGCGATCGGATAACTTTTCCGCTTCATTCAGATCGTGTGTCGTTAACAGGATCGTGGTTTCTTCCAGTTCGGACAAACGGCGGATAACTTCATGAAAATCACGGCGGGCTTGTGGGTCAAAGCCGGTGGTCGGCTCATCCAAAAACAGAATCTCCGGATTGCCTATTAAGCCGATGGCCACATCCAGGCGCCTTCGTTGCCCGCCTGACAGACTGCTCACTTTTTGATACATCTGTTCCTGCAGACCTACTTTATCAATTAATTCCTTTGCATCCATCGGTCTCAGACGAGTGGAAGTAGCATACGGTTCGTAATACTTCCCCAGATGATTCAGCAGCTCATATACTTTCCATTTCGGATGATCCCGCCAGGACTGCATGACAATTCCAAGATGTGCTCTCCATGACTCGTCGCCATCTTTTGGAGGCACACCCAATACACGAACATCTCCGCCAGAAGGCACGCGAAAACCCTCCATCACTTCGATCGTGGTCGTTTTTCCAGCTCCGTTCGGCCCCAATAAAGCAAGCACTTCCCCGCGTTTCACGGAAAAATTGACGTCTTTTAACACTTCTTTTGAACCATAGCGCATATGTAACTGCCGTACTTCAATCACATGATCTTGATTTTGAGAAAAATTCTCCATCGACAGTACCTCCTTTCAAAAATAATATCCACTTCGCCTTGGTTGTGCGGCAGTGTTGCCGACTAATAGATAGTATTATTGTATTCTTTTATCGGGAAAATAACTATACCTCTGGCATTATAAAGTTAACCAATAGATAAAGGCTTGATTCTTTAGCGTTACAGTTTTTGTTCGGGAATCTATGATTTTCTAGTAGCTTTAGCAGCAATAAAGGAGGTGGAGGGAGATGGTATTAGGGGATGATTATTAGTTTCAAATAAGTTAAACTATCGAAAACTAAAATACTACGAGCTTTCAACTTTGGGATATTAACGTTTCTTCTACCGTTGGTCGTGCTTTTGTTTTTTTATAATAAAAACTCACCTGCTCACCTCATTACTCATTTTACTAATTCCAGTCGATCGGACATCTTATCTGATAAAGAAAAAACCTACTCAATTTAATATCACATTTTCCAATTATGTTGCATAACTTTCATTTTAACGTCACATAAAAAATATTAAAAATTTTATTTCCATTTGTAAGTGGTAAGTTTAAATAACAAATAGAAAGGAGTGTGCCAATGGGAAAAGTTATTTTAGACATCTCTATGTCACTGGATGGCTTTATCGCCGGTCCGAACGTTAACCACAGGCAGGGACTTGGTGAGGGAGGAGAAGTTCTTCATGAGTGGCTCTTTAATGGAGAGAACCCTAGTAAATTTAATGAGTTTTTTAAGCTTTCCAGCATTAATAGGAGAGTTTTTGATGAATCATTTGGTACTACAGGGGCAATTGTGGCAGGCAGGCGGACGTACGATCTTACAGGTGGATGGGGAGGAAGCCATCCTATTCACGGAGTTCCGGTATTTGTACCCACCCATGACGTTCCCGAAAAGGTGCCCGAAGGAGAAACTGCGTTCACCTTTGTTACCGAGGGTATTGTAAGTGCCGTTGAACAGGCTTTAAAAGCCGCGAATGACAATAATGTTCAGGTGATGGGCGGGGCGGATACCATTCAACAGTGTATGAAAGCCCATCTCAGTCCTGCTCTCATTCTCGGGAGCAGGGAAAAGCCGCAGTCGAATTTTTCACTTCGGTTAAAACCATAACCATTACACCTTAAAGATAATTTGTTCAGGCCGGCATAGATCAGGGTGCCGGCCTGAAATCTTATCTGGCGAAAATAGCAAAGCGAGTAGAAGGTTCTGCAATTTTCAATGTAATATTTAACCCCTCTTATATTCATCTAATAAATTCTTCTAGCTAATTAAACTATTATGATCCCTTCTTAATATTATCCTATGAGAAAGTTGTAATATTTTCAAAAAAAGTATATGAAGTGAAAATTATTACCAGGTTGTTGTATGCTGAAATAGATAATACTAGAAGGGATTGCTTATGATGAAGGAAAAACAGTCGCCGTTAAAATTAGTTGTAGGAATTACATTAGGTATTACTGTCCTGCTTGTGGCCCTGGTTATTGTTGGCAATATGGATTCTGAGTCGAATGAATCTACAGTGGAAAACCACGTCCCGATCGATGGACAGCCAGTCTTAGGTGAATCGGAGGCTCCTGTAAAAGTAGTAGAGTTTGGAGATTATAAATGCCCTGCCTGCAAAGAGTGGGGAGAGAGTATTTTTCCTCAGCTGACAGATGAATATGTGGATACAGAAAAAGTAGCGTTTTCCTATGTGAACGTCCTGTTTCACGGGGAAGAGTCTGAGTTAGCCGCTCTGGCAGCCGAATCCGTCTATCAACAAGACCCTGACGGCTACTGGGAATTTCATAAAGCTCTTTTTGACGAACAGCCCAGTGGTGACCACGACAGTGAATGGGTAACAGAGGAAAAGATTCTGGAAGTAGCGGAAGATGTGCCGAATGTAGATACAGATAAACTGGCGTCAGACATCGAAAACGGTGCAGCAATGAATGAAGTAAATAAAGACACAGAGTTAGTCAATGAGTTTGATATCCAGCTGACCCCTACTATTATCGTAAATGACACTGTCATTGAAGATCCATTTGACTATGAAGCTATTCAAACAACGATAGAGGAAGAGTTAGAAGGCAATGAATAACAGAAACAAAATAGATATTAACTCATTATTTCTATATTCCGCCTGGCTCGTTTCGCTGATTGCAGCACTTGGGAGTTTATATTTCAGTGACATACGAGGGTTCGTGCCATGTGAGCTTTGCTGGTATCAGCGAATCTTCATGTATCCATTGGCTATAATACTAGGAATTGGCACGTTTCAAAATGAAATTTCTGTTAGAAAATACGCTCTTCCGTTAGCCATCATTGGCTGGCCCATTTCTTTATTTCACTATCTGGAACAAAAAGTTCCGGGCTTTGCCAGCATCAAACCGTGCGTGAACGGCGTTCCCTGCAATACTGAATATATTAACTGGCTTGGATTTATTACAATTCCATTTCTCGCACTGTCAGCTTTTACGCTTATTATCGTATGTATGATATTAATAAGGTCGGACCTAGGAAAAGAATAATAGGCTACGTGCGGAACAGTCCGGAAGCGGCAGTTCATGGTGGTTTCTCCGGACACTTTGGTTCCGCAATCAGTATCAAAAAGCCGTGTTTTTGGGATTTGCCGGACATGGGTTTCGTAAATGGCCAAAAAGACAGCTAAATTCCTCTCCATTCAGTCAAATAGCGTATCAGATGTCCGCTGAGGCCCGAGCTTTATTTTAACCGCAGGGGGCATTTTAGTCCTTCGCCCCCTACTTTAAGCTTCTCTCTTTTCCTTCCAATAAACAAATTCTTTCTGATTGTTCAAACACCTATTAAACCTATGGTAAGGCAAATTTGCCTTAATTTTTTTAAAAATAATAAATTCCTTTACAGGAATATTCTTTTTTAGGGAATTAAAATAAGCAGAATTAACGTAAGTAAAACACCGTCTTAATCGAAGTGGTGGTTTTCTTTTATCGGGATAGACTAAGAAATCGTTACCATTATGTAAAATTGCCAGGCTTTATTTTTGCCTAAAGGAAACTTTTTTGTTTACATACAAATGAAGAGGGATTATAATGATTATAAATCCTCCTTATTAGGTGGTTTGCCATAAGAAAGAGCTTGCCAGCGTAAGCTCTTTCTTTTTGTTATACTGCAAGCGAATGTATTACAATCTCTCCTTTTACAAAGAAAGCATAATAGTAAAAACATTCTTCATTTAATGGATTTTGTCCATTCCTTGTTTACCCATTTACGGCAATTAAGAATTACTTATTCTAAAGTTAAGCTTGCATTTATTTCGTAATGGTTATCATAAAGAATAGTTTGTATTAAAATAAAGGAAGTGTGTTTAAAAGAGCGACGATGGGAGGGAAGCGTGGCCGCTGAAAATAGGCTACGCAAAGGTATGAAAAACGATGAGTACCGGCCAGTTGCCACATCTTTATCTAGAATGACGTTAGCACAAAGAGTGGAAGAACAGCTCGTAGATTTATTATTGACGGCTCAGCTAAAGCCGGGGGACAAACTTCCAACTGAAAAAGAACTAGTTGAGATGCTTCAAGTCAGCAAACCTGTGATGAAAGAAGCGCTCAGCTCCTTAGAATCGCTTGGGATTTTAACAAGAAGAGCAAAAGACGGAATATATTTTAATGAAAAAGTGGGAACAAAACCATTTTCAACTATGCTGTCCTTAATGACCGGTAATTTAGAAGCAGTGGTGGAGGCAAGAATGACGTTAGAGCTGGGGTTAGTCACTTTTGCAGCCGAAAAAATTACAGAAGATGAACTCCGTCAATTAAAGAGAAGCATCGAAGCCATCGAAGCCACTGATGATAATGATTATGGTGATCAAGATCTCAAATTTCATCGCATTATTGCGTTAAGTGTTGATAATCCCATTATCCAGGGAATGGTTGATTCTCTCTTGGTTGCACACAAAAAGGTTAATATGCAAATTCAAAAAAGAGAAAAATCAAAGACGATTTCACATCATAATGCCATTTATGATGCTTTAGAAGCTCGAGATCCTCAAGCAGCTTACCAAGCGATGTACCAGCATTTGAATTTTGTCCGTAACAAAGTTTTAGACAAAGAAAATTAATGCAGGCATCTTCTTACTATGCCGAGAGTAGGAGGGGTTTTTTAGACGACGTGAAACAGATGGAAGGTGCGTTAGAGGAAAGATTTTAATATGAATCCATCAATCGAATCGGAACTTCTTCTATACAGCAAAATAACTTTAATTAAGGAAAATAACTCTCCTTATGGGAGGGAATTACTTTGCAGACGATTGAACAAGTATAGTCATGTATCCTATCCTCCCGATTAAAACATTTAACATACTTTTATCAATAATGAGGATGTATAGATTTTATATCTTCATTTATTTCTTGTTTAAGTAACTGGCGCTTTAGCTTAGCAAGCCAAATTCAAATGTCGATTCTTTAGAGTACAGGAATTCGACCTTTTTAGGTTGAACTCCTCTCGAAATTTCTGAAATGTAGACGGTGACTCCTATTTATAAAACAATAAAGAAATAGGTGGTTTATAGTGCAAAATATCGTTTAAAATAGGTGCAAAACAACTCCAAAAGTGAAATTTAAATCCTTCTAACCTTATTTCGGACTGAAACAATATCTTTTAAATTGACGGTATAATCGGAGATTTCAAATTGTAGTTATATTGTATAGAACGTACAAACCTTAAGACTTAAAAAAGCCTATGTGATAAGGTTTTATCCTTAGGCAAAGTCATATATACTTTTTTTGGTGGTTATAATAGTTTTTCTACAAAAAAAGCAGGGTGGAAACCCTGCTTATGTTATACCTTCATAGATATAGATTTTTATGATATAACTTTAACAGTTATAGGGTAAGAGTTTATCTGTTTCGATATTTTACCAATTTTCAGAAGTAACTATATCTCCCTTTTTTAAAAACTCATAAGGATGAATAATTCCAGAGGTTGCTACTATAGGATATCCAGTAGAATAATATGCTTGATATACTAATTTAGAGCAATATGTCGGATCTTTTGACGCGATGTTCGCCGTTACCGAATAGTCAGCATGAGAGAAATCTTTCACATACTCTTCGGCCCATGTTGCTGCTTTTGATGGATCACCTCTATATTTACTGTCAGCTCTCACAACCTTTGTAGAATGATACTCTTCAAACCATTCCGAAATAGAGATTCTTTCAGGGTTAGCACCTGGTCCTGAAATATGAACAGCATATGTATTATCTATAACTATCCCAGCATGACCAGTAATGCCTTTACATTCATCCTCATCCTTACAATTTGTTGTTTTTGTAACTAAAATATCACCAGGTTCAACAGTAGCTGTAGTACTTGGATAGCTAGCCGCACTTACATGATTACTTTGGAAAATTAATACAAGACAGAGTAAGAATATAGATGATACTATTAACTAATAATGTTGGCCCAATTTTTATAACCCTCCATAATTTTCAGTTTATACCAATATTGTACAAAAAAAAGGAGTTCTATAGAAGTGAAAATTTATATTTTATTAGCTTCGATTTTTCTTGCAGTGTTTTCAGGAATGGGTATCTTTATTTATTACAGCAATAACCCACCGGGTGAACCGTCAGAAGATAAAATGATAGAGATTCAACATGAGGTAGAAACTTACTTGATAAAGGAGAAAGGGTATCAGGAAGAGGAGATTTTATCTTTAGATGCGGAATTTAATCCTAAATTTTCAGGAACACATGCTGCTTATAGTGTAGTCGTGGTTTTTTCGGATGAAAAAGATATGAAATATCGATATGGAATCAACAACAATGAAATATATCAAAAAGGTATCAATGGATCTAAAGACAATCCAAAACATGCGGAACAATAAAATATAAATAGATCCATATATCTACGTATTTCTCCTTGTCATTTAAGGAATTCAACTAAAATTATCTCCACCTTATTTATTCAAAATCCGTGTCTTGACAATGGGGTCCATCTTAAAGGATTGACTATTTTACTGTTAATAATTATTACTAATATATTTTTCTATTTTGTAAGATTTCTCGTATCTCATTTTCTTAGTGATTTTTATTATAGAATTCAACAAAAAACGCATATCATATTCAAAAATATTATTAAAAAAAAGTAGAAGTAATGTACATATGACAACGACGTAAAAATCGCAAAAGAACAGTGAAATCCTGCTACTCTATTGATATAAGTAAGAGCCAAAAAGAAGAATTTTCTTCATGAGAAGCATATTGATTCAATTCCTTTTTAACTTTTCGCTCTAGTATTTGTTTTTAAAGTTTGCAAATAAATAATGAAATGTTCCGTGAATCAATTGATTCATGGATTTTTTTCTTTTTAATAATTTCCTGCCATGGGAAGGGCGGTAAAAGGATTCGAAGCAATGAATAAAACAAATATAGAAGAAAACAAGGTTGACTGCTTAATTTATTTGTCTTACAATTAAAAAAATTAATAATCAAACAATTATAACTGATTTCCTCTCCTGCTTTAAGTAGAAAGACAGCATTTTACTTTTTTGAATATTTTTACTAGAAAGATTAATATTTTTGATCCCTGTAATAGAAGTGAGAAGCGTCCTAACCTTAGACGTTTTTTCTTTTAAAAAATAGTAAGCGATTACAAAAGAGGAGGCAGCACTATGAATGTATCAATTACAGTCAACACGACGCAGTTAACCGAAGTTGATTTAAAACAATTGAGCCAATTGGGCGTTGATTATATCGACTTTGGCAGCGGGTCATCGTTTTCAGGAGTTCCAGAACAAGGATATCCAGATCTGGATGCATTGATTCGGCTTAGAAAAAAATTGCAAACTTGGGGATTGGACATAAACAGAGTGACACTTCCAAATATTTCAAATTCCTATATGCATCAACAAGAAGGTTCTGAAAGAGAAGTAGAAAACTCGATAAATGCTATTAAAGTGTTTGGCGAAGCGGGTATTAAGATCGTCCGTCAACGATTTGAAGGGGACACTTTTCCAGGAGTGACTAAGGAGTACAAAGCGTTGCAGCGTGGCGGGTCTATTGGCCGCGGGGAAAGTTTGTATTTCAACAAAACGCCGCAGCCAACAAGAACACTCGAAGAGCATGAAGCATGGTGGGAGGCTTTCAGTAAAGCTTATCAACAGCTCGTCTTAACATCATTAGATCATGACGTAAAAATAGCCATGCATCCTTCTGACGCCCCGTTGCCTGGTACACCTTTCGGGACCCTTGGCTATCACCGAATCATCGAGCAGTTTCCCAATAAAAATGTGGGTTATGTGTACTGTACAGGTACTCGAGCTGAAGCAGGAGGCACGCCGTTAGTAATCGACGAAATCAACCATTACGGAAGGAAAAACCGCATTTTTCTGGTTCACTTTCGCAATGTGAAAGGATCACTTCCAACAGCGGGAGCATTTGAAGAAGCGCTTCTCGATGATGGAGACATGAACATGTTTAAAATCTTATTAGAACTTCGCAAAGTAGGTTACGACGGCTGTTTGAACCCAGATCATGTGCCTCTAATGGAAGGCGACAGTCCAGATTTAGACAGAAACTGGAAAAATTCAAATATCGGTTGGACTGCTTCCAGTATGGGTTTTGCCTATTCGATTGGATACATTAAAGCGATGCTCGCAGCACTAACTGAATTCGAAGGAAAATAAGCGGAACCTATTCCTTTTTTATTCTAAATTATGGCACTTGTATCAGTGATATTTAAGGCGTGGAAAAACTACCAAAAGTATATAGGGGAGGGATTGTATGAGTAAATGGATGAGTAAAAAGACGGGTTCAATATTTATGATAAGCACGATGACAGTGATGCTGGCCGCTTGCGGATCAGAAGAAAGCTCGGGCTCGAGCGAAGGGGAAGGCAGCAAGTATCCCGAAGACTCAATTGAAGTGGTCGTCCCAGCCGGAGCAGGCGGTGATACAGATCGCAATACGAGAACACTGGCAAATTACATGGAAGAAGAACTAGGGGTATCGCTAGTTATACAAAATGTCGAAGGGTCCGGTGGCAGCACAGGCACCAGTGAAGTTCTGGATTCGGATCCGGATGGGTACCGTGTCGTAGCATATCATGATGCAATGCTTCTGAACAATATTTTAGGTTTAACAGATTATTCCTATTCAGATTTCGAATTAGCAGGAATCAGCATCCTTGATCAAAGTAACACTTTCATGGTGAGCGCAGAAGCAGAATATGATAATGCCGAGGAAATGATTGAATATGCGAAAAAAAACCCGGGAGATGTTAACGTCGCCACGGAAACAGGCGCATTTACACATTTGCAGCTTTTGGCTATTCAACAGGAAACGGGTGCAGAATTTAATATTGTAGATGCTGGTGGTGCTTCTGATAAAATAACTGCCCTTTTAGGCGGGCAGGTTGATGTAGTGCCAACTTCCCTTGGTTTAGTAGAGGAGTACGTGGAATCCGGAGAAATGAAGAGTTTAGGAATTCTAGCAGAAGAAAGGTTGGAACAGTTTCCAGATGTGCCTACTTTTCAAGAACAGGGAATCGATGTAACGTTTGATAAAACGTTCATGTGGGCGTTTCCGCCTGAAACACCGGAAGAGGTTGTAAACACATTTTCTGAAGCGATGGAGACTGTGGTGACAGATAACGAGGAATTCAGAGAAGAGATCAGCAGTTATGCTGTTCAGCCTGAATACATGAATCCAGATGAAGCTGAGAAGTTATTAGATGAAACGAATGAATACTACACAGAACTGAATGAGTCTACCGAATAAAAAAGGGCGCGATACCGCGCCCTTTTTTGCTTTTTGGTGTGGCCCGGTACGCGCACTCTAGGGTATCCTGGCCCGATGTACGCAGCTTCCGTGCTGTTAACGCTGCCGATACTCATATTGTTTATTATCTTTAGTAAGAACTTCAAGAAAGGCATGCAGTTTGTATTGAAATGATGGAACATAGGGGCTGTAGCAAAAGCCCCTTTTTATAGAAAAAGTAGTATCCTAAATAGAAGATAGCAGGGGACAAGTCCGAAGACTCCAGTGGGAAGAGCAGCGGCTGAAGATCCGACGGGCGCGGGTTTCGCCCGGTTAGCTGAAGCGCTGCCCACGGAAAGCGAAGGACTTGTCCACTGCATTTTTACCATGCAAAAGGGGGCGAGTATCATTTATGATACAGACCCGCAAAAACTATATGGTTAACCTATGGTAGATGATAGTTGTTTTTTTCTTTTATTCATCCAAAAGATCATGAAAAGTAAGAATATAAGCGCACATCCCATATAAAGCATTTCATATCCAAAGGCTAATGAAATAAGCAGGTACCCTGCTAATGGTCCAGCAGCTGCTCCTAAATCCTGAATAATTGTATAATACGTGAAAAAACGAATTTTACCCTCGTCTGGTGAATGATCAGAAGCAGCTGCGTCCATAAGGGTCGTTAGTGCTGTAGAGACTAGCAACGTAACAATGGTAATCATGATCCAGAGGAAGGGATGAAAAGAAAACGCTAAGAGTGGAAAACTTACACCACCGATTAAGAGTGCTCCGATTAAGTATGGAATTCTTCCCTTTGCCCCATCTGACCACATGCCGATTTTCCTTGCTAAAAACGGTTCCCATGTCCAGCGCAGAGCTTGTAATGTTCCTGAAAGGGCAGAGGAGGCAATGACGATGGATAGTAAATCGACATCCTCTCCATAGTGGTAAACAATCAGCGTGGACAGTGTAGATGTAAATACGCCTTGAATAATGAAAGTAACTCCAAAGCTGCTGCCCATAATCAGAGAGTTTTTACGCAGCAATGAAAGTGCGGGAGTCTTATAAACTTTTTTCACCCTTTTTGGCCTGGAATTTCTTTCAGTTTTGAAAAATAGACCAAGAACAACGACTCCAATCGCAGACACGAAACCAAAGGAGATTGACACCCATGATAAACCAAAAAAAGGCGTCAAAATCCCTCCGCCAAGCATCCCCACAAGGCTTCCCAGCCTGTATAAACCGTTGTATAACCCCATAGCTTCGCCTTGTTTCTTACTTTCGCCGTAAACAGATACCGTAGATAGACCTCCGATGCGTAAAAAGGACCAGGAAAGCCCCCATAAACAACGGAGAATAATCCAGGCGATAAATCCAGCTGCTATACCGTAACCGATGGTAGTGATCACACTAAGTATAACGGCAAACAACAGCCCCGTTTTTAACGATATTTTTTCATAGATCCAACCTACTAAAGGATTTAAGGGCAGACGGACAAAGCGGTTTATGGATAGCAGCACACCGACCTGCCATATAGCATCCAGCCCCGCTTCTCTCCAGTAAATCGGAAGAGCAATATAGAGCATGGAGTCCCCGAGTAAACAGCAGGCAGTAACTAATGAAATTGTTATTATATTTCTTCGGCGCATATTGGATTTCATGAGGAACACCAACTTTAGTTAAGGGATATTTGTTCATGATACCATTGATGGTTATACTTTTTCATTGAGGTTTGGGAATTGAGAGGTAATCAGAAGAGGTATTGAACCGTTTTAATGGGGAAGTTCTAAGCCCATAGATTAAATGAATGATAATAAAAGGATAACACCGTTGCAAAACCACCAGTGTTATCCCATTTGTTTTTGATTCTTAGGATTGATCTTCTCTAATATACGTTTTTACTGCTGGGGGTTCATATGTATTAAATTTATCAAGGAGAACATCTGGAGATGAATCCACTACCGCCATGAAACGGTACTTTTTTTGTAAAAACTGCTCTTCTATCATGTGATCAAAAAAAGATACGATAGGGGCAAAATACTGGTTAATGTTTAATAGTCCACAAGGTTTTTGGTGGAGACCCAATTGAGCCCACGTAAAGATTTCTATGAATTCCTCTAATGTTCCTGGACCTCCTGGAAGAGCAATAAAGCCGTCAGCTAACTCGGACATTTTTGCTTTACGTTCATGCATTGAATCAACCACAATTAACTTTGTTAAATGTTTATGCGAGATTTCCCGGTCTTCGAGCATCTTAGGGATAATACCGATCACTTGCCCGCCTTCTTCTAATACACCATTGGCTACGGCTCCCATTAGGCCTACACTAGCGCCGCCATATACCAACGTGATACCGCGTTGAGCTAATGTTTTTCCCAGGGTCTTTGCGCCTTCCTGATATATGGGAGAAGCGCCATTGCTGGAACCACAAAAAACAGCTACTCGTTTCATGATGATTTCCTCCTGTCTAAAAAAGTCCACTCCACATTATAAAGAAAGTATTGATAAACTAAAATGGACGATTTTTTTAGGAGGCTTATCAATGGACGTTACCGAGTTTCAATCATGGGTCAAAGAATATTACAAAAAAAGAGGGTGGTCGGAGCTTGATATTTTTATTCGTATTGGATTTTTAGCGGAAGAAACAGGTGAAGTAGCAAGAGCCATTAGAGCATTAGAGATCGGTCGAGATAGACCAGACGAAGCCCCTGGAACGTCGGATGGATTAAAACAAGAATTAGTCGAAGAGCTGGGAGACGTTCTTGGCAATGTAATTGTCATCGCAAATAAATACGAAATCCCTTTAGAAGATGTTTTTCAATCGCACCAAGAAAAACTGGATCTCCGATATTCAAAAGAATAATATGGTGATGAAATACGTAACCTTGATGTACTTTGAAGATACTAATAGAATGTCGTTCTCTAATTAGTAGAATTCCTAGAATAAGAGTTACCTTTGAAATAACTATTCTTAGGCAATCGGGCGCCAGTTTTGAATAAAGCTTGGCGCCAGTCATGTATATACTAGGGACAAATTGCAGTATAAAGGTTAGGAAATATTTGCAAAATGTGAAAGGTTAATTACCCCTTCCTTCTTTAACATGCTACATAAAGCCTTTGATAGTGGAATCTAATATTTTGTTTAAAAACAAAAAAACACAGCTGAAAAGCTGTGTTAGAAACTGTGCTGTTAATTAATCAATATATTTATTTTTCAGCTGATCTGAACCAATTCCGCCAATTACCATCAAAGCTAATGGCAAAAAATTTGAGATAATTTTTAGAGAGCCATGTGGAATCATTATTTCTGTACTAACCAAATAGTGCAGCCCAAGAAATATTAACTTCACAATTAATAAAAATACTCCTAACAAAAACAAACTATCAAAAAATACTTTCCATTTCGGGTGAGCCAACTGCTTACTATCGCGGATTACTTTTTCTTTCAATTCCTTATCACTACCCTTGCTTTAAGGGCAGTTTTAGTTAGTTGGGTGATTTATTTTCTTTAAACGAACTTCAAAAGGAGGAGAATTAATAAAAATGCAATCTGCCCCTATAATAATTATTTCTGGACCTCCGGGAGCCGGAAAGAGCACTATTGCACAACGTCTTGCGGAACAATCAGCACATGAACGTTCGATCCATATGCACTCAGATGACTTTTATAAGTACATTCGAAAAGGATATGTTTCTCCATGGCTGCCTGACGCACAGTATCAAAATAAGGTGATTATCGAAGCGTTTACGGCCAGTGCCGCCCGATTTGCGTCAGGAGGCTATGAAACTTTTGTAGATGGGGTGATTGGACCATGGTTCCTGTCTTCCTGGCATCAAGCCGTCCGCGGAGGAGTGGATGTTCATTATGTTGTACTGCGTCCGGACGTAGAAACAACCATTGCTCGGGCAATAGTAAGAGAGGAAGCTGAAGCATTAGTGAATCCTGAGGTGGTGGCAGGGATGTGGCGTGATTTTGCTGATGTAGGAGAATATGAATCGCATGTCCTCGATACGACGAATCAAAGCGTTGATGAGAGTGCTGCAGCGATTATAAAATTAGTGACCAGCGATGTAATAAGACTATTTCCAAAGTAAATAGTTAAAGACAAAGAAAAACTTATTGGCGGTTTCAGATACAGCATTTCAAAAATGGGGAACTCATTTACAAAATCTTTATTTCTGCTTTTTATCAGCTTCACAATCGTTCTATAGAATGAAGGTGCAGGCATACAAAGGTCTGCATCATTCGAATCGGAGTCAGTGAAGGAGGAGACAGACAACGTATGAATGTTAAGGCTGTATTTTTGGACATGGATGGGACGCTGCTTACAACCGGAAACGAGATTTCGAATCGGAACAAGGAAGTGATTGATCAGCTCCGAGAGGAAGGTATTCACGTGTTTTTAGCGACGGGCCGTCAGTGCGATATTGCTTCCCCTTATCATCAGCAGCTCGAGCTTACTACTCCCCTCGTTTGTTTGAACGGTGCTGCGGTTTATGATCCCTTCTCTTATCACCCCCTCTGGACAAAAAATGTCCGTATCCAGACTGATTTATTTTATGATCTCGCAAGGACACACTTTCGAAATGTAATCGTCCACCTTGCCGACGGCATTTACTGCAAGCAGCATGATGAAATGGTAGAGACTTGGGTGAAGGAATGCGGTAAACCGCCCTTGGCAGTGGAGGACTTTCATTCCTATCGTCCGCCGAACGTGCTGAAGTACAGCGTGCGAACCGATGCGATCGGATCACGGCACGGACGCCATTTTTCGAACGACTGTGAAGTGATTTATTGGGAGGATGGCTTCGAGCTTGTGCCGAAGGATGTGTCGAAATGGCATACGATCCGCATGCTGCTACGGAATTACGGTATTCATCCCGCAGAAGTCATCAGCTTCGGTGATGGGCCGAATGATGTGCAGATGCTGCAGTCAAGCGGTATCGGCGTGGCGATGGGAAATGCCTGCGATGAACTTAAACAGGTGGCTGACGCGATAACTTTACACCATGAGCAGGATGGCATTGCCCATTTTCTTGAGAATACCGTATTATCGCCAAGCTGGCATACAACGCGGGCCAAAGTGTCCTCTTTGTAAGGTGCATACATCTTCGAAAGTCCCTCTGCTGAAAACGGTGGAGCGGCTTTTTTTATTGTGTAATTTTGGGGTGGGGCCAGGCCCCGCCCCAAATTACACAATTCAAACATGACCTCGCCCAAGGGATTGCCGGAAGCGTAAGACGGCTGCTCACTCCAAAAAAAGACTGCTCCCATTACTCGGTTTACATCACCGTCGTAAGGAGCAGTCCTTTTACATTGATTTTTTAAACTCCGGAGTACGCCATAAAACCGCCGTCTACCGGGATCGTAACACCATTGACAAAGCGGGACATGCCTGTGTCGGCAAGCCAGAGCAGTGTGCCGGTTAAGTCCTCGGGTTTTCCAAAGCGCTCCATTGGGGTGTGGCTGATAATTTTGTTCGAGCGCTCGGTGTAGCTTCCATCTTCATTTAATAAGAGATTGCGGTTTTGAGAGGTGAGGAAAAACCCTGGTGCGATTGCGTTACAGCGAACGTTTTCTTTTGCCATGTGTACCGCCAGCCATTGGGTGAAGTTATCAATGCCTGCTTTAGCGGCACTGTAGGACACCACCTTTGTCATTGGGCTTGGGGCGCTCATGGACGAGATGTTAATGACACTGGCATCCTCTTTTCCGAGCATATGCTTCATAAAAACCTGGGTAGAGAGAACCGCTCCGATATAGTTTAAGTGAAAGACGTGCTCCATTCCTTCTTTCGTCAGGTCAAAGAAGGATTTAGTATCTTCATCGTTCAAGTGGTCCTGTTTGAAATATTCTTCAGAGGTGGCAGCATCAGGATGGTTACCACCGGCTCCGTTTATCAGAATGTCGTAGCTTTTATAATGAGCCTGTATTTTTTCATCAGCGGCAACAATGCTGTCCTTGTCAAGTACATCGCAGGCGACGGCGATTGCTTCTCCATTTTCTTCAAGAATCTCATCCGCCACTTTTTGGGCATTTTCCTGTCTTCGACTGAGGACGGCGATTTTGACTCCTTGTCGTGCCAGCGCTTTGGCCATTTCTCCGCAGAGAACGCCACCTCCTCCTGTGATAACGGCAACTTTACCTTGTAAGTTAAATTGAGCTGATGTCATTTATAATTCTCCTTTTTGTAGAGTGTCCCAGATTCCGAGAAGATACATAATGCCGAGTGCTCTATCATACAGGCCATAGCCGGGGCGGCATTGCTCATCCCAGATCTGTCTTCCGTGGTCCGGACGGATATATCCGTCGTAACCTATGTCATGGAATGCTCTCATAATACCGGCGATATTTACCGAACCGTCTCTGGTACGGTGGGAGGTTTCGATAAAATCCCCATTTTCGTACCGGCGGACATTGCGTACATGAGCAAAATAAATGCGGTCTTTAAACGCATAAATCATGTCTGAAAGGTTGTTTTCTTCTTTTGCGCCAAGAGAGCCAGTGCATAACGTAATGCCATTGGCAGAGCTGTCGGATAGCTGCAGGAGCCTTTCTAGATCTTCATAGCTGTTCATTATACGGGGCAGCCCGAATAATGGCCATGGCGGATCGTCTGGATGTACTGCCATTCGAACCCCATGCTCTTCGCATACCGGCAGGATGCTGTTTAAAAAGTACTGAAGGTTGTCCCACAGGGTATCCTTCGAGACTTTGTGGTACTGCTCTATTAAATGCTGAATATTTTTCAGTCGGTCCGGTTCCCAGCCCGGCATCGTGAAGTCAGGTATTTCCGTGATTTTAGACACGAGTTCCTGCGGGGTAATATTATTTATTTTTGCTGCTTCATAAAACATCGCCGTGGAACCGTCTGCCAATTCTTTATTCAGGTCTGTGCGGATCCAGTCAAACACCGGCATAAAGTTGTAGCAGATTGTATCGACGCCGCTGGCAGCAAGATTACGAATCGTTTGTTTATAATTTGCAATATACTCATCCCTGGAAGGCAGGCCAAGCTTGATGTCTTCATGAATATTTACGCTTTCGACGATGTTAAAGTGAAAGCCGTGCTTTTTAATTTCTGTCACTTCTTTTTCGATTTCATCAAGAGTCCATAGTTCTCCAGGCTTTTTATGATGGAGGGCCCACACGATAGAGGCAGTGCCTGGAATCTGCTTGATCTGCCGCAGCGTGACACTGTCGTTATTGGCTCCATACCATCGAAAGGCTATCTGCATAGTCATTACTCCATTCTAGTCATTGTGGGAAAATCAGCGCATCAGCTGTTCTGGCAAAAATAGTGATATCTGTGGAAAGACTACTAATAACACGATAAATACAACAACGGCTCCTATAAACGGTAAGGACTCTTTCATATAGTCGGTCACCGGGACATTTGATAAGGAACACACGGTATACATCGTTACGCCGATAGGCGGTGTCATCCCTCCCATTGTCACAATCGTCATCATCAGGATACCAAAATGCACAGGGTCCATTCCGATATTTGTCATGATCGGCAAAAATATTGGTGTCAGTAAAAGGGTGTTCACCGTGCTTTCCATAAACATGCCTGCCAACAATAAAAATAGCAGTACAATAGCTGTGATAAGCAGCGGACTTTCTGTCAAAGCGAGCAGCGATGCCGAGGCTTCCTGCGGCAGCCGAGCAGACGTAATAACGTAGCCGAGAATAGAAGCACAGGCAATAATCAGCATAATGATGGCGTTATCTTCGACTGTATTTTTTAACACCTTGTTCAGTGTTTTCCAATCAAGCTCTTTATAAATAAAGGCCCCCACGACAAAAGCATAAACAACGGCAAACGCGCCTGCTTCTGAAGCGGTAAAGACGCCAAAGCGGATTCCGACGATCAATATGACCGGAAATAATAAGCCCCAGAAACTGGCTTTAAATGTGGCAGCCACTTCTTTAAATGAGGCCCTTTCTACTCTTGCCGGGGTATAATGGCGTTTTTTTGCAATTAAAGTGGAAGTTACCATAAGTATGATAGTCATTAAAACCCCTGGTACAATACCGGCTAAAAATAGCTGGCCGATGGATACTTCTCCAACAAAGCCATAAAGAATCAGCCCGATGCTCGGTGGAATGGTGGCCGTAATTAAAGCACTATAGGCGATAACGGACGTAGAAAAACCGCCGGAATAACCTCTTCCCATCATCTGCGGAGCGAGGATCCGACTTTGCATCGCAGCGTCGGCATTCGCAGAACCGGAAATGCCTCCCATCATCGCACTGAGCACAATTGAGATATGAGCAAGGCCGCCGACCAGATGTCCCGTTAACGCATTCGCAAAATTGATTAAGCGCTTGGTAATCCCGGTTTCATTTAACAGATTACCGGCAAGCACGAAAAATGGGACCGCAAGCAGAGGAAATGATTGTGTCCCTTCTGCAAAACGCTGAAGAGCAAGGCTTGTCGGAAGATTCGGCTCAAGGATAAAAAAGAGAAGCCCGGAAGCGCCGATGGCAAATGCAATTGGTACATTTACTATAATTAATGCTGCAAATGCAATGAGTACCCAAATCATGAAATGACACCTCCGTCGCTGCGGTCGTTAGTAGATTCATTCCGTGGTCCGGGTGTTTGTTTCCTTATAAAATAGGAAATCCATTTAACGAGCAGCGTGATCAACATCAGCGTGCAGCCGACAGGGATGGACGCTGTGATGTAAGAATAGCTCAGGTCAAGGTTCTGAACCTGGCGCAATGAATTGCTCAGGCTGTGTTCCAGTCCATAGATTACACAAAACAATAAAAACACTGCGATAATAAGGTTTGCCACTACAAAGACTATGGTCTGCATGACGGGAGGCAGCTTTAAAACGAAGAAATCGATCCCGATATGACGATTCTTTCTCAGTGCCTGATTGGCACCGATAAAGACGAGCCATATAAACAGCAATTGTGCCATTTCTACAGACCATGCAACGGGGAAACCGGCCCAGCGGACCATGGCAGAATAGAAAACCAATAGAACGATCGCTGCCAGTAAGAGCTTCGTAACGATTTCTTCGATTGTTGTAAGTGTGTTGACAAGGGTTCTCATGGTAGTGCTCCCCTCCATCGTCCTTCTTTTTACTCTTCAATCAAGGTAAGGATTTCTTCACGAAGCTCTGGATAACCATCAAATTTTTCATATACGCCTTTCGTAGCTTCTCTAAACGGTTCCACGTCCGGCTCTGCGATCGTCATGCCTTCTTCTTCCATCATGCTTTCGTATTCCTCTGTGCTGTCCCGTACGATTTCTGAGGCATCTTCTCCGCCCGTATTCGCTTCTTCTACTAAGATTTCTTTGTAGTCTTCCGGGAGATTGTTATACCAGTCAGCACCTACTACAAAGCCGGTAATAAGCTGAATATGATTGGTTTTCGATACATAGTCCGCTACTTCATAAAGGCTTGCTCCGTGGGTAGCAGAATGCTGAGCTTCTGCCCCGTCGATCGCTCCCTGCTGGATTCCAGAATAAACCTCAGCCCAATCCATTCCTGTAGGATTTGCGCCCATCGCTGACATAGTTTCTGTGAAAATGTCGGCACCAATGGTTCGGATATTCTGTCCCTGTAAATCTTCCGGAGTCTGAATTTCATTATTTGTCACCATGTGGCGTGCTCCCTGATACCAATTGAAAGATAGAATCTGAAGATTTTGAGTTTCGGCTAAATCAGCAGACCATTCATTAAATAAATCGGAGTCGGTGACTTTCTGTATATCCTCGTAATCTTCAAACAGGTAAGGACCCTGCAGGATGCCTAATTCTTCCTTGTAATCTGCCATGATGGCAGCGTCGGCAAGTGTTCCGACATTGGCTCCGGAAATCGCCTGTTCCTGGATATCAGGTGTGTCTCCTAGAGATGAGTCTGTAAAAATTTCGACTTCCAGGTCACCATCTGTTCTATCTTCGACGTTTTCCTTGAAGGTTTCCAGTCCTTCATACATTGGATCGTTTTCAGACACGACAATGCCTACTTGAAGGGAATAAGTGGGATCCTCCGCTCCTCCTGAGCCTTCGGCATTTTCTTCATCACTGCCGCCGCCACAGGCTGTTAGAATAAAAATTCCTGATAGGCTCATCATTGATATGAATTTCTTCATGATAATATCTCCTCACTTTTCTTGAATAAATTCTTGAAAGTTATCACGGAACAGTTGATTGACATCCTGTTGAATAACGTCTGCCGTAAGAGGAACACCTTTTTCTTCAAGTAATTGATAACGATCAATCAGAATGGAACTGAACACCTTTCGAAAATGCTTCCATTTGTATAGCAGCTGTTCAAGAACGCGGCAGTCCGAATGCTGGGGTATAAAGCGCTGGCCAAGCTGATCCATTCTCATGGTGGTCATTTCCGTCATAAATTGTGGAGTATTTAAAAACCACCAGCAGCCAAATACCATCACATTTCTGAATTTTTGACCAAGTACGGTTAATTCATATTGATTTTCACGAGATAAGATCGTTAGTAAAAATTTTTGAGCGGGATGCTGGACACACAGCTTTTCTAAATAATCAAAGTTTGTTTGACCGACCCCGTCCCCTGCGATGTCGAGCTGAGGATTAAGCCGGCGTTTTGTGCCGAGCATCAATGAAAGAGGGAGGCGGTACTCTTGGCAGACAGCCAGCACACACTCCTCAAGTAAAACGCTTTCATTAGAGGCAGTTGGAAAATTCCACGGCAGAGAGGCGGCCATGTAGACAGGTTCCATTTTTTCCACCCAGACTCGCAAAAACCGTTTAATTTCTTTTACCGTCTCAGAAGAGAGGTCTTCAGTCACCTCATATCCTTCTTCCACTAATTGCCGGCAGGTCTCCTTCCATTGACTGATTAATGGATCTACCCGTAATGCTGGAGTGAACGTGTTCCTGGAAAATGGCTGCGGCTTGTCCCAATACTTTCTTTCCAATGGATCGAATGGGTTATTTGTCATCGTAATCGAGGAGATATTGGATTTCTCCAGGATATAATCCGCGTAGTCGCTGTTAGATATAGACAGATCCTGGAAGCGGTTTCTTATTTCTTCAAGATTTGTTGTAAATGGAATCTCTAATTCCTGGAGGATTGTCAGTATTCCCAGAGCAGCCTCGCTCGTCGGGGACCGCTTCACGAAAAGCTCGTCCCAGACGACCTGGGCCTGCGAGGTTTTTGAACGATGAAAGAAATTCTCGTAATCCTCTTTCATCCATAGAAAAGCTTCAGAAACCAAATAATGATAGGTTAATAATTCATCTATTCCGGTTAAGCATAAATCGCTGAAGGGAGGAGGGAAGAGATGAGTATGCATATCTACTATCGGCGTAGTGTTGACAATGTCTTTAATCGTTGCTTGTAAATGGGAATCCAAGAAATGTCTCTCCTTTTTAATTTATTTGAAATAGCTGGCATATTGAGTTTTTAAGTCTTCGAGGTCAATATTGACAAGGGTTAAATGTTCCTTCATTAATTTTTCAGCTTTGCCGGCATCCTGATTTTTAATGGCTGCTAAAATATCGGTATGCTGTTCTACAAGCATTTCCCAGTTCAATTCTGATGCGAGACTCAGCATTCTAGTTCTGTTCAAGTGCACCATCATATTTTGGACGGTCTGCCAGGTCCGCACTTTTTTACAGCCGGAGAATATCGTTTGATGAAATTCTTCATCCAGCTGGAACAGACGCTGATGGTTTTTTTCTTTGACGCTGTTTTTCTGAAGAACAATGTTTTCTGAAAGGTGTTGAAGATGATCCTTCGGCATATGGCTGCAGGCAAGCTTCACAACGGCAATTTCCATGTGTTCTCTCATGAAACGGCCTTCTTCCACGTATTCCTCATTGATTAAAGAGATGAAGGATCCTCTCTGGGGGTAAACATCAATCAGTCCTTCTTGAGAAAGACGTACAAATGCTTCACGAACGGGCGTCCTGCTGACTTCCAGGCTTTCAGCAAGTCGATTTTCTGACACCTTTTGTCCGGGAATCAGCTCGAGTCTGATAATCTGGTCCTTGATCACGCTGTAGGCGTTACTTCTAACGGAAGTATTTATTTTTAATCACCCTCACTTTATATTGGAATGAATGGCTATGGTATATTAGAATACTTGTATACTAGCATTTTATTATACGAATTACAAGGACAGAGGGATGATTTTTGGTGGGGGGAGGTTTTTTGGGGGGCCAGGCCCCGCCAAAAATTACACAATTCATGTTTATGCAGGTTCACGAATAATAAAAAGCCACTCTTCTGTGGCTTTTTATTATTATTTGCTGTACCTGCGCGACCTCAGTTGTTTCTCGTGATCTTCATATGAGGTATTCAGCCTCGGGATCTGCTTTAGTCCCGCATTCATTAAGGTGAATATGAACACCCAGGCAATGACGATCAGCACGAGAAAGATAGCATAAAACGTATGAAGAAGCGGGAGCGGCATGTTCCAGACTGCATGCAAAATGACAGGTACAAGGAACAGCTTCAGAAAAGTAGGGTGCAGAAGATGCTCTCTCGAAAGGGGAGCATTTCCCTTAACGAGTGTCAGGGCGGCCCCGGTAATCGCAGCCCAGACGACATGGCCTCCGACAGCAAGCAGCGCGCGGTCCATAATATTTGCAATCATGGCTTCCCCACCGAGAACCAACCCTATATTAAAGGCATAGCCTGCAGATTCAAAGGCAGCAAACCCGGCACCAATGGCAGCACCGATCAACAAGCCGTTTAGAATGTATTTGACCTGCAATTTATTAATAAAATAAGCGATAATAGCCAACTTTCCCAGCTCTTCAGTGATACTTACAGCGATCGCTCCGCTGAAATCAAGCTGAAATACAGGAAAGAAGGAGAATATGAAAAGGGTGGCTGCAATGGACGCCACCCCTCCAACAAAAAACATGCGGATGACTTCGAAAATGCTGATATTTCGGGGAGCATTTGTTTCCCAGAAAAACACGAGCAAAGAAAACGGCACTGCAAAAGCTCCAATCACAATCATGCCCGGAATCGCATTCGCATTTTGAAATGTCGTCACACAAACATATAATAGGATATAAATGAGAACAGAAGCTAGAAATATTCGTGAAAACAACCAAGGCTTCGGCCAGGAATAGGATATTTCACTTTCCTCCGGGGTGGTAACAGAGGTGCCGGAAATAAACAATAATTCTCCTTCTTCCTTCGAGTGCTTTTTGAAGACATCCGAAAATACATCTCTCATATTTAAATCAATATTACCTTTTTCCCCGACCATTTGATTCACTTTCGCAGTAGCATTCAGAAAAGCACCTCTCACCTGGCCGGAGAAGCCGGGATCCACTGTTTCCGTTGTCGCCGCTAATTCATGACCGAGCTCCGAATTCTCAAACGCCACCCATTCCTCCTGCTCTTCTTTTTTAATTAATGTTTCTTCCTCAACAATCCCTTTGCGATTCAGCTCAAGCATCTCTTCCCGAGATTTAGGCCCAAGCACCTGATCATAGTAAGAGTAATACCATCTATCCATCCTCGTCCCTCCTGCATGTAGGTCTCCGTACGTAGTTCATTCGACAAATACCCAGATTATTCCTCCCAAAGGATAGAGCCAGAATGCATGTATGAGGTAAAATTACAGCATATAGTAATATACTCGAATGAAGCTAGCATAATTCCATTCAGGGAGGAGCATCAGCTTGACAGAGAAAAAACTAGATACAAATTGGACGGATGCAGCCGATCGTTTTGAAAAAAAGCTGGATGAGATATTGGAATTGCATGAACGCCACGGTCCCTCTTTAAAAGAGAGGAAAAAAAACAATGAGCGGCTCCTGGAAAGGTTATCGACGAACGACGTGCAGCGCCGGGCAAATAAGATGATGCCGTGCCCGCGGCAAACATCCACCGATAAGCGATTCGTGAGAATCCACAACAAACTGTAACAGCTCTTTCAGATTAGAAAGACCTTTTTCAGTTGCCTCTCGTTATGGGCAGCTTTTTTTGTTTCACATGAAACACTTTAAAGGCATAAGTCCATGAAAATGAGGTCATTGATCCGCAGCTGTGCCGCTAGTGCAGATTTCGCCGATGAATTTCGAAATACCGCCGATGAAATTCAAATTATCGCTCATACTTTACGAATTTTCGCTCATGAATTCAAAATTTCCGCTGATACTTCCTGCCAGAGCGCCGAACCCATTCCAATTATCGCAGATTTTAAATTCCCTCCGTTTTTAGCTCATCATATTATCCACCCTCTACAAAAATTCATAAGATCACACTACATTTCCATTAACAAAAAACTACAATTCTACCTCATTCTCTTCACAAGGATTAACCGCGGCACGGCCACCTAATTACGGTATCATCACAATTATTAATGTAAGCGTTTTCTAAAATTGTGAGAAAGGGATGCGTACGAGCTGAAATGAAAATATATAATGAACTCACGATAGAGACGGAGGGGAGGATGGTAAGGTGGAACACTTAATGAAACAGGCGATGCTTCATTTGCTTTGCAATGAGAGAGCAACCCTCACTGATTTGGAAGAACAGTTGGAAGTTTCCAGCAGCCAGCTGGAAAAAGTCATTCAATCAATTGATAAAGAGCTCCAGGAGCATAAATTTCCGGCTCTTAGTGCAGACGAAAAGCAGGAAATTTCATTAACGGCTGATATGAGGGAAGGGTTATTTACAATTCTTCGGGAAGCGACTTATTTTTCTGTTGATTATTTGACTCCGGAGCTGAGAGTGCATGTAATGCTGCTTAAGCTGTTAATGGAAAGTCGTCCTCTCTCGCTTCAGGATTTGGCAGAAACTACAGAGGTCAGCAAGAATACCGTACTGCATGATATGAAGCTGTTAAAGCTTGTGCTGAAGGAAAAAGCACTGCAGATTAATTACAGCCGAAAGGATGGTTATTTCTTAAAAGGGTCGGAGTATAAGCTTAGAAATCTTCTTGTTACTGAAGCAAAGCAATTATTTCATTATGAGATAGCTTATTATCTTTTAAAGCAAAAGCAGCTGCTTCACCCTAACGAGGTATTTTTGCTGAGGCAGCGTCTGCTAAGGATTGAGAAGCGGCTGGAGGTATCGTTTACCGATGAACAGATAGAGGAGCTGCCGGTAATTCTTCATTTGCTCATCCAGCGTATACAGGCCTTTCAACGAGAATGGATTCCTGAAACCTCACGCTATGAAGGAATGGAAACAAAAGAATATGAGCTGTTGAAGGAAATGTTTTGGGATCAACAGGAGCTTACAGAAAAGGATCGGCTGTATCTGGCTCTTCAGGTGCTATCCTCAAATATGCTGGAGGCAGCGATTGATTTATCGCAGAGCCATGAACTGGAAACAGCTATTGATCTCTTTTTAGATCAAATTGAATTGCAGCTGGTGACGAATTTAATTCGAAGAAACGAGCTCAGGGAAAAACTGATCGTTCACATACGCCCTGCTGTATATCGAACCAGACTGGGACTGCTTGTCAGAAACCCACTGACGAAGGTTTTTACAGAAGAAAACTCTTCCATATGTTCCATCGTGGATGGAGCGGTAGGATCACTTGAGTCCTTCATAGGAAAGGAAATTGCGGAAGAAGAGAGGGTTTATATAGCAATGCTTGTTCAGGCCTGGATTTATCAGACGAATGAACAGGGGGAAACTATATTTCGAGCGATGGTGGTCTGCCGGAACGGCACATCGGTTTCCAAGCTATTGCTGGAAACCCTGAGACTAATGTTTCCACATATAGACTTCATAGGAGCATATTCAGAGAGGACCTTTTCTGCACAGCCAAAAGTAGATTTTATATTTACTACCGTACCGCTGCGTACTAATCAAAAAACGTTTATCGTGCCTCCCGTTCTTGGTCAAAAAGAGAGAATGGTGCTTAGAAGAAAGGTGATGCATTCAATTGAGCACGATAACGAAAAGCGGGCAAAGGAGCTCGTCCATTCGTTAAAGGAGTATATTTCCTCGGATCAACAGGAGATGGTCCGCGATAAAATTGTAACTTTTTTTGAACAAGGACCGAATAAGCGCCCACAGGAAGCAAGTCTAGCGCAAAAAGAATCGTATTTTTCTTTTAACGAGGAAAATGTACGCCTCGTACAAACCAAAATAGACTGGCAAAAAGCCCTTGCTGAAAGTCTGGAGCGAATGAAAATGAGAAGCTCTATTGACGAAGGTTACATTCTAGAGGTTCAGTCATCCTTTGAGAAAGAATGTTCCAGGATGGTGCTTGGTCCTCATGTGTATTTACCTCATGCAAAGCCTGAGGCAGGCGTACTGCAGGAAGATTTTGAAGTGTTAATTTTCCGAGAACCCGTCAGGATGCCGGACGGAGGAACCGCGAAAGCTCTTGTTACGCTGGCACCAATAGATTTTCAGCATCATGTTCCGACTTTGCTCCGTTTAAATGAAATATTTTTGGATGAGGAGCGTGCAAAACGCATTTTTCGGGCTGCTGAAGTCGTGGATATCATCGCAGAATTACAAAAGGAGGAGAACGGTCTCTATGCAATGTAACCAATTATTTCAACAGAATTTACTTTACTACAATATCGATTCTCAGAATATTTACCAACTCTTCGAGAAAATAGGCTCTCTTTTAATAGCTTCTGAGTACGTAGAGCCGACGTTTACGACTGCATTAATTGAACGGGAAAAGCATTTTCCCACCGGTCTTCAGCTCGAGGGTATAACCATCGCGATTCCTCATACGGATGTTGAGCATATCCGCGAGCCTTTCATTGCAGCAGCAAAAACTACGGAGCCGCTAAAAGTGGGGGACATGGGAAACACAGACAACCAGTTCGACGTATCCTATTTCTTTTTTCTAGGTATTACTGAGCCGGAAGAACAGGTAGAGGTTTTGCAGTATTTAATGAATTTATTTTCTGATAAACGCTTTGTGAATGCTTTGAAGGCAGCAAGTAATGAAAGTGAGCTATACGAAGCAATACAAAATCCAGTGAGGAGTGAAGTGTTATGAAAAGAGTAATTGTAGCGTGCGGTTCCGGTGTTGCGACGAGTCAGACTGTAGCATTAAAGGTGCAGAAAATTCTTAGTGAAAACAAGGTGAAGGCCAATGTGGAAGCGGTCGATATCAAGTCGCTCGATCAATATATTCCTCATAGTGATGTCTATATCGCCATTACCGGAGGAACAAAAAGTTACAATATCCCGACACTCAATGGAATTGCCTTTTTGACAGGCATGGGGATGGAGGAAGAAACAGACCAGCTAATTAAAATTCTAAAATAAAGGGGAGAGCCATATGGACACCATTCAAATTATCTTTGAATATGTTCTTGATCTAGGTGCCTCCGTCTTCGTTCCATTAATTATGATCATGGTCGGAGTGGCGGTGCGTATGAAATGGAAGGATGCGATTAGTGCAGGGATTATTCTTGGAGTGGCATTTGCAGGGATGGGCATAGTTATCGACTTTATGCTTGATGCGCTTACCCCGGCTGGCCAGGGGCTTGTGGAGCGTACCGGTATTGAGCTGAACGTAATCGATGCCGGATGGACATCTCTTGCCACTCTCGCCTGGGCATGGCCGCTGGCGTTTCTAATGTTTCCGCTGCAAATGGCGGTAAATGCACTGTTGCTCGCTATGAACCGCACGCAGACACTTAACGTTGATCTCTGGAATGTTTGGGGTAAGATACTCACTGCTGTACTTGTGATTGGGGTAACCAACAGCGTTGTACTAGCCTTTGTAGTAGCCTCGATTCAGATGGTGGCAGAGCTATTGATTGCGGATGTGAATCAAAAGCATATTGAAAAAATCACCGGAATTCCCGGGGTAACGGTTTCTCATGGAATGATGATATTCGGTGTTTTCTTACTACCTTTTAATTGGCTGCTCAGTAAAATTCCTTTACTCGACCGTCACGTCGACGCTAATACATTAAAAGATCGTCTGGGTATTTTCGCTGAAAATCATGTGATGGGTTTTATCATTGGAGGTCTGCTCGGAATTGTAGCAGGTTACGGTGTTTCTGAAGCACTTACGCTGGCCGTGCAGGCTGCAGCAGCATTAACATTATTCCCAATGGTGGCGAAATTGTTCATGCAGGCGTTGTCCCCATTATCAGAGGCGATATCTGATTTTATGAAAAAGAGATTCAAAAACCGAAAACTTCATATTGGACTCGATTGGCCGATTCTTGCCGGCAGCAACGAGCTTTGGGTCGCCATCATTATATGGGTGCCGATTACCCTCGGCTATGCAGTTCTATTACCAGGGAACAATGTGCTGCCGTTTGCGGGCATTATTAATATTTCTCTGGCAGCTCCGGCTTTAATTATTACTGGTGGAAACCTGCTTCGCATGATTCTTTTAGGGATGATAACGACACCGGTATTCTTGTATGTGGCTACTGGATTCGCTCCAACTATTACAGAGCTTGCTCAGCAAACAGGGGCGATATCCATTGACAGCGGACAGATGATTTCTTGGAGTACCATTGAATACCCTGTCTTTCGCTATATCTTTTCTCAAGCCGGTTTAATTACCGAAGGCAATTTTTTTGGACTGCTGTTTGTAGCAGCCTGGGTTGCACTTTTGGCACTGTATTTAAAAACAATGAAACATCGCAGTACCGAAGAGAAGGCAGTAGAGGAATCAGAATTTAAGGAGAAGGTAATGTGATTTATACGATAACCTTTAATCCGGCAATCGACCATATTATGTATGCAAGTGAGCCATTAACAAAACGAAAGAATAACCGTGTTTCTGAAAAAGCACTTGATCTGGGGGGGAAAGGCCTGCATGTTTCTCATGCGCTCACGCAGCTTCAAATTGAAAATTGTGCACTTACTTATGCAGGTGCCGAAAATGAAGCTCAGCTGGTGTCGTTGTTGAAACAACGGGAATTGCGATATGAACTTTTTTTAGAGCAGGATGCTTCCACCCGGGACACGTTCGTGCTGATGGACTCAAGTGGGGAAGGGAGCTTAATGGTAACCGAACACGGCTTTGCAGTTTCACGTGAAACACACGACATGCTATGGCAGTTTTTGCTCAGACATGCAGCCACATCGGACACGGTTATTCTTTCAGGATCTCTCCCCCCGGGATATTCACAAGATCGCTTAAAAGAAATTCTTCATCTATTAAAAGAAAAGCAATGCCTCATTGCCTGTGACTTCAGCGGAGAAGCGCTGAGAACAGCGATAACTGAAAAGGTTGATTTCATTAAACCGAATGAACAGGAGCTGATGGAGCTGGCTCCTTCAGGTGAAACGGTAGAAAAGCAGTTATCTTTGCTGAATAAAACGGTTCGTTATGTGGTGTTTTCAAGAGGGAAGCGTGGATGCACTGCATTGATAGATGGAGATTGTTTTCATGTATCTGCGCCAAAAGTGAAGGAACGAAACGACACTGGGGCAGGAGATATTTTTGTAGGTGCTTTGTTTGCTGGAAGAGAACGAGGTTATTCGTGGGAGCAGTCACTTGCATTTGCGACAGGCTGCTCCGCATCAAAAGCAACAAAAATGACCAGTGCCGATTTTGATGTGGAAGAAGCAAAAATGTTCAGGGCAAAGACACTTGTTAAGATAACGAAAGGGGTAGGATAATGTTATATAAAAAGGAACGCGAGGAACTATGTACTGTCGTCAAAACAATGTTTGAAAGGTTTGAAACAAATGCTGCCGGAGGCAATGTCAGCGTAAGAATGAATAACGATCACATCATTATGACCCCTACGTTGATGTCCCAGCAGAAATTCTGTGATCTTGAATGGCACGAAATACTTGTTGTGAATATGAACGAACAGAAAGTGGAAGGGGACGGTAACATTACAAGAGAAATTAATATGCATATGGCCTGCTACCGTGAGCGGCCGGATATAGGGTGTGTTCTGCATGCCCACCCCCGTGAGTCGCTCGTGTTTGCTACAATGGATATGGAAATGCCAAATTTAACAGAAGCGACACAGAAGCTTGGCCGGATTCCAACATTGCCATTTGCTCCCGCCACATCTCTTGAGCTTGCCGGCATCGTGAAAAACTACGTCACATCACGACAAGCTGATCAGATACCGTTGGCAATGCTATTAAATAAACACGGAATCGTTGTGCTTGATAAATCGCTGCGAAAAGCATACGACATGCTTGAACGTATAGAGTATAATGCCTATGTGGCTTATAAAACACTGATTTTCGATTCTCTATCCATAAAGAAATTAGGTGGTGCCAGCGGCCGTGAGCTTCAATATAATCTAGAGGAATAATAGGATGTCTCTATCCATTCAGCTTCTCATTTTTTTAAGTGCTGGGCTGCTCATTGCTGGTGTGCTTTTGCAAAATATTCTGATTGCTGCTGCGGCTCTCATTTTGGCGGTAGTGGCAGAGAAAAGATGGCATAATTAAGAAAAACCGCTCGACATTTCCCGGGAAATGTCGAGCGGTTTTTGAGATATGAATGCTGCTTACATTTACGACGCTAGATTTTGATTTTACGCCGATGAAATTGAAATTATCGCTCAAACATTACGAATTTTCGCTCATGAATTCAAAATTTCCGCTGATACTTCCTGCCGAAGCGCTGATCAAACAAGAATTATCGCCGATCGCCACTCCAACCCCCCCCAGCTACATTCGATTATGAATCTATCATCTTGCCGCCCGCCTCACCTGCTCCACATTACCTTACAATCCGATGACAAATATTTCTTTTTTACTTATAGAACCCGGGATACCGGCTAATTCTCATAATCGCTGAAAGCGTAAATATTATTTTTCAAAAAATAGGTTGTATGACAAGTAGACAATGTGGTAAATTTGCCAAAGTTTAGATTATTTCAGCTGAAGGAGGGTTTCTTGTTGAAGGGGAAGTGGTTATTCCTTGTTGTCTCTATTGTGTTTTTCACAGGCTGTCAGGCTGAAACAAATGCGGAGCCGGAGCCTCAGGAGGAGGAATCGACAATTACTGCAGCAGCCATTCAGTTCAATCCGGAGCTATATGAGAAGGAAAAGAATGTAGACGCGTTACTGCAGGAAACAGAGAAAGCATTTGAAAATGGCGCTGATCTAGTAGTGGCACCAGAGATGGCCACCACAGGCTACATGTATGAGGAACGTGAGGATATTGCTCCGTTTGTAGAACAGATTCCAGGTGAGACGACGGAAAAATTTTCAGAATTGACGAAAGAGTATGACGGGCACATCGTGTTTGGAATGCCGGAAGAGGAGAAGGAAACAGAACTCTATTATAATTCAGCCGTGTTAATTGGTCCTGACGGCTACATGGGCAAGTATAGAAAAACGCAGATGTGGGAGACAGAGATGCATTGGGGCGCATGGGGAGACCTTGGTGTGCCTGTATTTGATACAGAAATAGGCCGGATTGCGATCAATATCTGCATGGATTCTGCTTATGTGGAGCCGGCGCGTCTAGCAGGGATAAAGGATGCGGATATTTTAGCTTTCCCTACAAATTCATCGGCCCAGGCGATTTCCTCGCTGCCGGCGCGGGCACAGCAGAACGGAATGTATGTTGTCAGCGCGAATCGCTCCAATACGGAAAAAGGGTTTCACATGGTGGGAGGCAGTGCAGTATGGTCCCCTCAGGGAGAGAAGCTTGCTGAAGCACCGGTCGTGATGGAAGAAGAGGAAGCGATCGAGGAAACGAATATTGAGTATGCAGAGATTGAGCAGAGCGATTATGAAAATGACAACAAGGAGAGAGTGGAAGAGCGGCGGCCGGAGCTATATAAAGAATTGGGGCAGCGCATTTCTCCGTGGGATGAAACCAAAAATACGGACGAGAAAAATATAACAACCTTTACCCCTCAATATGAACCGAAGCCCGGAGATAAAAAATCCAATCTGAAAAAAATAGAAAAGCTGGCAGTGAGTGCTTCACAGGAAGAGGATTTTAAATTAACGGTCCTACCAGAAATGAGTCTGACCGGACCGCTGGAAAATGAAAAATCTTCCCAGCTTCGAAAGCTTGCAGAAAATGAAAATGGGAAAACGATGCAAAGCATGGCAAAGCTTGCGGAAAAATATAACACCGCGATCGTATATGGATTTATTGAGAAGGAGGGAAATTCTCTTTTTAATTCAGCCATGCTTCTTGATGAAAATGGAGAAAAGGCTGGTAAATACCGAAAATCACATTTAAGTGAAGAGGATAAAGAATGGGCTGCAGCAGGGGACAAGCTCTCGGTATTTGAGACGGATACATTAGGAAAAATCGGTCTTCTTATCGGGGAGGACGCGCTCTATCCCGAAACTGCCGGTGGCAGTGAACCGTGCTGATATTATAGCAGTTCCTTCGTCCTGGAACGGGCAGTACGGAGGAGAAATGGAAATTGACGACAAGCTTTCAGAAAATCCTTATCCGAAGAATGCGATGGTAACGTGGGATGCGTTGGCAATCGGCTCTCAAGCCTATACGGTGGTCGGGAATTTTACAGGAACAGAGCAGGAATATCTCGGAGGCGCCGGGGCGTACGGAATTGATCCTTTATATGGCCTCGATGAAGTGGATATTGCTTCCGAAGATGAGGAAGAAGCTAAAACATCTTCCTTTGAAACTCTTGCCGAGGACTGGTGGTTTAATCAGGAGCAGCTTATCGACTCCAGACAGGCACATCATTATGAGCCTTTAATAGAAGAGTAGCCACTCGCTGAGAAAAAAATGTTAGAAATGATTAAATTCCCCCTGTTCAAAATAATTTGTCATGTTGTATACTCGTAATACAAATTTTGATAGCGCTTTCCGAAAAAGGAGGTTCATTATGTCTGTTTTTGATTTGACGATCGATATCGGCCTGATATCAATGCTTCTGCTTCTCGGGGTAATCCTAAGAGCAAAAGTAAAAGCTTTGCAGAAGGTTTTTATTCCGGCAAGCATTATTGCTGGATTTGCCGGTCTTGCATTTGGGCCGAATGGGTTCGGGTGGCTGCCGTTTTCTGAGGCCATCGCTGATTATCCGACCATTCTTATTGCGGTTATCTTCGGGGCGATTCCAATTGGGGCGGCTCGGATCAATTGGAAAAAAACGTTCGGCCGGGTCCGCAATATGTGGGTCTACTCCATGCTTCTTACCCTGCTTATGTGGGGAGGCGGAGCGATGATAACCTATTTGCTGCTCAGTCATATTTGGAATATCCCCCAGGGCTTTGGCCTTGTACTCGGAGCAGGCTTTCTTGGCGGTCACGGCACTGCTGCCGCAGTGGGAGAAGCATTCAGCAGCATGGGCTGGGAGGATGCGACTGATCTTGGCTATACGTCTGCCACCATCGGCCTTTTGTGTGCAATTATCGGCGGATTGCTGATTATTAAAAAGTCCGCGAGAGAAAATAAAACAAATTTTATTTCTGACTTTAAAGATCTGCCCTCGGAACTTCGGACGGGGCTGGTTTCAAAGGATGACCGTGAATCCTCCGGACATGATACGGTTTCAAGCAATACAGTCGATCCATTATTCTTTCATCTCGCCATTATTGCGATGGTGGTCGTTATCAGTTACTTTCTGCAAAACGGCCTCGGATCCATTTTCCCCCAGATCAGTGTGCCGCTTCTCAGCGTTGCATTTATTGTAGGACTTCTCGTCCAGCAGTCGATGCGTGCAGCAAAGGCTGATTATTATGTAGATAAAAAAGTGATTGACCGCTTAAGCGGGACAGCCACAGATTTAACGGTGGCATTTGGAATTGCATCAATTAATCTATCAATAGTTTCGAATTATATCGTGCCGCTCGCTGCCTTATTTATTTTTGGGCTGCTGTGGGCTTACGCCATCTTTCATTTTATTTCACCGAGAGTGTTTCATCAGCACTGGTTTGAAAATGGTATTTTCGGGTGGGGATGGAGTACCGGCACAGTAGCGATGGGTATTGCGCTGCTTCGTATCGTCGACCCGAAAACGAAAAGCTCCACTCTTGATGATTATGCCCTCGGCTACGTCGGCATGGTGCCCGTAGAGGTTGTGATTATCACCTTTGGTCCGCTTATGATGATGAGCGGTCTGGCCGGAGTCTACTCCTTCGCTCTCCTTGGTACAGCAGCACTGCTGATTGTTATTGCGGGAAAGAGCGGCTGGTTCGTGAAAAAAGAAGTGGTTTCTGAACGACGCAAAAAAGCAGGATGATTGATACTATTAAAACCTTAGGGAGAGATGAAAATGAGAGAAAAACAAATCAACTTTTATAGTGAAGGCTGTAAGCTGAAAGGAACGCTGTATCTACCGGATGATTACGCTGCGGGTGAGAAACGGCCGGCTATTATTCCTAATTCAGGCTATCAGGGAGTCAATGAATTTTATCCGAAAATGTTTGCAGAGGCACTGACCAAAGAGGGCTATGTCTGTCTCGGTTTTGATTACCGAGGTTTTGCGGAAAGTGAAGGAGAAAAAGGAAGAGTGCTCATTGAAGAACAAGTCGAGGACATTCACAATGCCCTTACGTTTTTAAAACTGCAGGAGGAGGTCGATGAGGAACGCATCGGACTGCTCGGGTGGGGGATGGGTGCTGCCCACGTTCTGCAGGTAACTGCAGCCGATCAAAACATCTCTGCAGTCGCCGCACTAAACGGCTTTTATAACGGAGCCCGCTGGTTAAAGACAATTCATTCGTACAAGGATTGGCTGGCACTCCTCGAAACCGTAAAGGAAGACAGAGTCCGCCGCGTGACTGAAGGCAGCTCCAGGCTGGCAGATACCTTTCTGCATTACCCGCTGGACCCGGCAACAGCAAGCTATGTTGAAAAAGAATTGGCATCGCTCGACGGCTTCGGTCACCAAACGTACATTCAATTTACCGAATCTATTATTGCGATGAATGCAGAAAAAGCAGCGGCTGAGATTGAGTCTGTGCCATTGTTTATCGGGCATGGCGTCAGTAACATACTGCACCCGGTTGATGAAGCCCGCAAGCTCTATCAGCATGCCAATGATCCGAAGCAATTCTTCGAAATTCACGGCAGGCACAATGATTTCATGTACAGTGATCACCCGGAGTTTTTAAGATTAATAGATTCTTTGAACCTCTTTTTCAACAAGGCAATGCAGCGAGTACCCCACCAAACCATTTAAAAGGAGATAATGGATATGAAAGCAGCAAATCAATTTCATCCTTTATTAGAGGGAGCCTACGAAATGCATGTTCACAGCTCCCCTAGTATTTTTCCGAGAAAACAGACGGACTGGGATCTCGTGCAGGATGCAGTGCAGGCCGGTATGGCCGGCCTGGTATTGAAAGCACATGAAGGTGTAACCTATGACAGAGCCACGCTCCTTCAGGAAAAGCATCCGGAGCTGGCTGTTCATGGCGGTCTAGTCTGCAACATCTACAGCGGCGGTTTATCACCGCACAGTGTCAGCATGGCTCTGCAGATGGGAGCCAAAATTATTTGGATGCCGACCATCTCTGCCGAGCAGCATCAAAGATATTTCGCTGAGCACCAAAAGGATCGCTTTTTCAACAGCAATAAATCATTGGATTATTCACAATCTCTCTTAAAGGTGATGGATGACAATCACAAACGGGTGAAAGATGAAGTGAAGAAAATTCTCTCGCTGGTGGCTGAATATGATGCAATTCTCGCGACGGGCCACCTTGCTCCGAATGAGGTCACTCCGCTCGTGGAGGAAGCCAAGGCAGCCGGAGTCACCAAAATCTTAATCCAGCATGCTGATCTAGGCATCGCCCAAATTCCGATCGATCAGCAAAAAGAACTTGCCCAGAAAGGCTGTCTTATCGAAAAATGCTACCTTGCCTGCAGTGAGGATTTTGACAATCTCACTGTCGGGGAAATGGCTGCGACTATCCACACGCTCGGTCCTGATTCGTGTGTGCTTGTTACGGATTACGGCCAGCAGCATAATGTGGCTCCAATCGAAGGCATGAGTAAGTTTATTGAGGAGCTGCTTGAAAGCGGAATAACAGAGACTGAAATTACTACTATGATCAAAACAAACCCTGAGAAACTATTAAAATAACGAGGTGATCCTTCTTTCGACGAACGAGAGAAGGGTCTTTTCTTGTTGATATTTCCCGGAAAATGTCGAACAATAATCGATTAAAAATGCCCGCTACTGAAATTTTCGCCGATGGATTTAGAAATATCGCCGATGAAATTGAATATTCCGCTGATGATTTTCGAAAAATCGCTCATGAATTCAACAATTCCGCTCATGATTACCACCAAAGCGCTGATCAAACAAAAATTTTCGCCGATAAGACGCACGAGCAAAACAAAGCCTGTCTCGTCTCCTTCCAACAATAGGATAGAAAAATAGAAAAACCGGGTATGTGAAAATAAGGAAGAAAGCAATTATTCAAAGGAGGAAGTGAAATGGCTGCAAAGAAAATCCTGATTGTGACTGGTGATGCAGTAGAAGCACTGGAAGTCTATTATCCTTATTTTCGCTGTATGGAGGAGGGGTTCGAAGCAGATATAGCTGCGCCGCATAAGAAAAAATTACACACGGTTATTCACGACTTCGAAGACTGGGAAACATACACGGAAAAGCCCGGCTATCTCGTCGAAGCAAACCTGGCATTTGAAGATGTAAAGGCGGAGCAGTATGACGGGATCATTATTCCCGGCGGCCGCGCTCCCGAGCACATCCGCATGAACGAATACCTGCCCGGCATCGTGACACACTTTTTTGAAGCGGATAAACCGGTCTGCGTTATGTGCCACGGAAGTCTTGTTCTGACACCAATTGCTGACGTCGTAAAAGGAAGGAAAATGACCGCTTATCAGGCATGCAGGCCAGAAGTAGAAAGCACCGGGGCAGAGTACATGAACGAAATGGATTACGTCGATCGTAATCTTATATCCGGCCATGCCTGGCCAGACCTGCCTGCGATTATGAAGGAGTTTGTGAAGCAGATAAATTCTTATTAAAACAAAGGGGGCATTCCTGTTTTACAGGTCGGCCCCCCTTCCTTATTTATCAGGTGACTTCATTGTTTTTTCCAGCACGGCGTAATGATATTTTCCTTCTCTTGTCTCTGCTGTCATAATTTCAAACAGATGGCAGTACGGATATTTACGGCTGGCTGCACTGAGCGCGCGCCGTGGATTTTTTCTTTTACGATCTGCCTTATAAACCTGCATGCCGAAGAAATCATTGGCTTTAATGACGTTAGCCACCGCAGGAGTGTCTGATAAAAGATAATACCCGCTGCGCCACTGGGTAATATTTGCATCCTTATGTTTTTTTTGTATCATTCTTTTAGTCATAATAAACCCCCTATAAATATTCTAAATTATCAGATTAAATAATGCAAAGGTCCTTTTAAATGAAATAATAAAAGGTTATATTTGGTATATTATGAAAATTAATAGCTTGTACTAGTTCAGAAAGAACCAATCGAAAGTCTAAATTATTTTATGCAAAAAATGAAAAATTATGATCAAAAAAAGTTGGAGGGAGTTATGAAGACAATTGGTTTAATCGGCGGGATGAGCTGGGAGTCCTCCTTAGAGTATTATAGAAAAATAAATGAACTGGTTAGTAATAGGCTGGGCGGGCTGCATTCGGCCAAGTGTGTAATGTACAGTGTAGATTTTGCAGAGATAGAAGCTTTTCAGCGCAGAGGTGAGTGGCATAATGCGGCAGAAAAGCTTGTTTATGCTGCGAGGAAATTGGAGGCGGCTGGAGCCGATTATCTCATGATCTGTGCAAATACGATGCATAAAATTGCGGGTGACGTGCAGGAAAATATTACAATTCCCCTGCTTCATATCGGCGAAGCCGCCGCTGCAGAAATACAAAATCAGAAGCTGAATAAAATTGGGCTGCTTGGCACCATTTATACAATGGAGGATACCTTTTATAAGGAACGCCTGGAGAAGCTTGGTATTGAGGTGCTTATTCCAGAGGAACAGGAACGAAAGGAACTAAACCGCATTATTTATGAAGAGCTTTGTCACGGTTCTTTTCAAAAACAATCAAAACAATCAATCCTCCGAATGATGGACGCTTTGATGGAAAAGGGAGCTGAAGGATTGGTGCTTGGCTGTACTGAGATTCCACTTATCGTTGATGCCGGGGATCACCAGCTTCCACAGTTTAACACGCTTGATATCCATGTGCGGCAGGCGGTGGAGCAGATGCTTACCTAAGTAATGTGCCGTGAAGCAGGTGGGCCGTTAACAGTACATGTAAAAAGTACATATGGCGGTGGAAACGGGAGGGGGAAGCGTGGAAAAAGCAGAGATAGCGTGGAAACGGGATCGCAGCGGTGGAAATCCGACCGCTGCAGGGGAAAGCGGCATGCGAGCAGGGGAAAAAGAAGAGACAAAGGGAAAAATTAGCTGAATCGGGGAAAAACCATTGGGAGCGGTGGAAACGGTAGATGCAACGGTGGAAACGGGAGGATGAAGCGTGGAAAAAGCAGAGATAGCGTGGAAATAGCACTGCACTGCTGAAAATCCGACCGCAGCAGGGGAAACCATCAAGGAAAAACCAAGCAAACGGAACGAGTGCCCGTCTGCTTGATTATTGTTACGCATATCTTTTCAAAAACTCATCATTTGTGATATCCGTGACGAACATATGACCGGGAGAATGAGTGATCATTAATGGGATTCCGCTTGTTACAGTGGCCATCTGCGGGGTCACGCCGCAGGCCCAGAATACAGGGTCCTCATCAGGCTTGATATCAATAGCGTCTCCGTAATCAGGGGCATTAATATCACGAATACCAAGCTCCGCCGGGTCTCCAATATGAACGGGTGATCCGTGCATGTTAGGGTATTTGGCTGTGATGTCGCTGGCATTGCTGGTCAGATGACGTGGCAACGGTCTCATCGAAACGACAAGCGGGCCTTCAAAGACTCCTGCTTTTTCTGAAGGACGATTCGTGACATACATCGCTACGTTCTTTTTTTCATCGACATGTCTTAACGGTATATTGGCACTTTGCAGCATGCTTTCAAAGGTAAAGCTGCAGCCAATAAGAAATGTGACAAAATCATCTCTCCACGTGCTCTCGATGTCGTCCTGTTCGTTGATGAGTTCCCCTTTTTCATAAATTCTGTACAGCGGAACATCGCTTCGAATATCCGAGCCTGGGGCAAGGGAGGATTCGAATTCCCCCGCCTCAAGCACATCGACAATAGGGCAGGACTTCGGATTTCTATGCGCAAATAAAAAGAAATCGAAGGCATATGCTTTCGGCAGGATGACTACGTTCGCCTGCACATAGTCAGCGCAGTAGCCGGACGTAGGCTGCCGGAATACTCCAGTGCGAATCAGCTGACGAAGCTCTCGGGGAGTCTGCACGATGATATCCCTTCTTTCTGATAGATTCTATGCTCCAAATATATCACGGTAAAGTTCAGGGAGATACAGGCTGATTTCAGGGATATACGTTATAAGCAGCAAGACAGCAATTAATATGCCTACCTGAGGGACAAGATGCTTAAACATATCCTGTACTTTTATTTTAGCTATTTTTGCCGTGACAAAAAGTGTAACACCGAGCGGAGGTGTGGCCATACCGATCGTCAGGTTCACTGCCATAATGATCCCGAAATGAACGGGGTCAATTCCGGCTGCAATCACCAGTGGCAGAAACAATGGTGTAAATATTGATACAGCACTAATAGTATCTATAAAAGTGCCTGCCAGCAGTAATATAATGTTAATGACCAGCAGCAGTAATAGTGGATTTTCAGCCACAGGCCCAAGCATATTCGTCAACTGTGCCGGGATACTTTCATAAGATAAAAACCAAATAAACAGTGATGCCGTCCCGATAAGGAAAACAATCGATGCGGTTGTTTTACCTGTTGCTATAAATACATCCTTTAAATCCTTTAGAGTTAATTCTTTATACACAAACATGCCGATAATTAGAGCATAGAATACAGCTACTACACCTGACTCTGTGGCGGTGAAAATTCCTGAGATAATTCCTCCGATGATAATAATCGGCATAATTAAGGCAAGTAGTGCGTCTGCGAAACCTTTGAAAAATTCTTTGGGCTTTGGAATTGTATCTCTTGCTTTGTAGTTATTCTTTTTGCCTACAATAAAGCTGTAAATCATTAATCCAAGCCCCATCATTATACCGGGTACAAATCCAGCAATAAAAAGATCACCTATAGATACACTTGCAATTACACCGAACAAAATAAGCACAATACTTGGAGGAATAATAGGGCCGATAGTAGCTGAGGTGGCCACGAGACTTGCGGAGAAGCCGACATCGTAGTTCTCTTTTTTCATCGCAGGCAGCATCATTCCACCAATGGCTGCTGCTGCGGCGATCGCCGTTCCGGTCAATGCAGAAAAAAACATACTCGCTACTACAACAACCATGGCAAGTCCGCCTGGCATAAATCCGACAAGCATCTGCGAGAATCGAATCAACCGCTCCGATATTCCACCGCGTGTCATTACTTCGCCGGCAAGGATGAACAATGGCACTGCTATTAAGCTGAAGCTTTCAATACCGCCGAAAATCTGACGCGGGACATTGATGAGAAGGTAAGGGTCTGTAAGTAAAATTCCTGTCATCGACACAGCACCCAGGGCAAAGGCAATCGGTACCCTCAGTAATATCAATAAGAATAATAATGGAATGAGCCAGATCATCGAATCACCTGCCTAATATGAAAATACAGCATAAACAAACCGCTGATTGGTATGGCGAAATAGACATAAGCTGTCTGAACAGGCAGAATACCAACAGTCTGGCCGGATGTCAGGTTATTATTTACGAGCTGGAACCCGTAATAGGTGAAAATAACTATAAAAAACCCAACGATGACAAACTCAAGAACGGTTGCCATCTTCTGCAGCCACAGTGGTTTGTTATCGAGCAGATCGACCTGCAGGTGATCCTTGTGATAAAGACAGACCACTGCTCCAAGCAGGACGGCATAAACAAATGTGATTAATACAAATTCCTGCGACCAGGCAAGCGATTGACCTAGTACGTAGCGGTAAAATACTTGCAGAAATGTTACAAATACTGTAATGACTAAAAAAAGGAACATGAGTAATTCCAAGATTTTAATAATCAGGGCATCAATCTTTTGCATGTATCCCCCTCATTTCTGAATCGACTTTGCTGATGAATTAACCCCAGGTGTATAACTGAATACACCTGGAATGTTCTTAATTATTTTGCTGCTTCAATTTCTTCAAGCAGGGAAGCGGGAACTTCTTCAGACAATACATCCCTGACATCAGCTGTTGCTTCTCTAAAAGCCTCCCGGTCCGGCTCTTCATTAATCGTAACGCCGTTCTCTTCTAAGGTTTCTACGATTTCTTCTTCTTTTTCAGCAAGCTCTTCACGCTGATAGTCTGTTGTTTCCTGAACTGCTTCTTCGAGAGCTGCCTGCTGATCTTCACTTAATTTTTCCCAGGCTGCATTGCTTGCTACAGTGATGGCTGGGGAATACGTGTGGGAGGTTAGTGTTACATAGTCCTGCACCTCATAAAATTTCATCGAATCAATCGTAGGGAGCGGATTTTCCTGCCCATCTACTACGCCCTGGTCCAAAGCAGAGTACAGTTCATTAAAGTCTACCGGTGTCGGGCTTGCTCCAAGCGCATTCATGTGAGCTTCCCATACCTTTGAAGGCTGGACACGAATGCTTAGTCCTTGAACATCTTGTGGTGTATTGATTTCTTTTTCATTATTCGTGATGTGCCTAAAGCCTACTTCCCAAAATCCCAGTCCTTTCATGTTGTTCTCTTCCACGGTTTCCATTAAGCTCTCCCCAATCTCTCCATCAAGTACGCTGTATACATGATCTCTGTCTTCAAAAATGTAGGGGATCCCGAATACGTTCATTTCAGGAACGGTATTTGCAAAAGAGCTGTCTGCTGCCACAGTTGTCATATCTAGTGTTCCATCTAGAATTTGCTCTACTGCTTCATCTTCACTTCCCAGGTTGGCATTGCCATGAATATCGATGGTTACGGATCCATCGGTCTTTTCTTCCGCCAGTTCTTTAAATTTCTCAGCAGCAATGTGGTATTGATGAGTGTCGGAGCCAGTATGGGCTAATCTAAGGGTGACACTGTCTTCCGAATCACCTCCGTCTGCTTCTCCATTAGAATCCCCGCTTCCGCATGCGGCAGTGAAGATAACAGAACTAATTACCATCGTGGAAATCAGAAACTTTTTCATATAATGAACACTCCTCGTTTTAATAGTAGGTGTAGAAATTGGGAACCCGGCTCTCAAAAACGGGAACCTTTTGGCGAGCTATATTAACCTCGTCAGAAGAAATTACAGCGCGGATCGTCTCTTCTTTATTCTGGCTTCCTTCGCCAAGAATATTTCCCCATGGATCAATAATCATGGAGGTGCCGGCAAACTCCACCCCGTCATATTCGCCGATCCGGTTGCAGGAGAGGATATATACTTGATTTTCGATCGCTCTCGCCAGCTGAAGATATCTCCAATGGTCTCTTCTTGCCTGTGGCCATTCCGCTGCAATAAAAATAGCTTGTGCTCCCTCTAGTGCAAGTGCCCGCGTAAGTTCTGGAAAACGAAGGTCGTAGCAAATAATAAGGCCCATTTTCATACCGTCAATTTCAAATACAGCGGCCTTATTTTCACCAGCAGTAAGATAAGTTGGCTCATCAAGCATCGGTACGAGATGCAGCTTATCGTAGTGATAAACAAGATCGCCTTTCTGATTGATAACCAGCGCCCGGTTGAACATTTTATCGCCGTTTTTGTATGCGATGGAACCGGCGACAAGGTGAACGTTACATTCCTTTGCGAGTTTTTGTAAGAAAGGAATCGTTTCGCTGCTCTTATCATCTGCGATATTATTTAAATTCTGCAGGGTATAGGCAGTAGTCCACATTTCTGGAAGGACAATGATATCTGGATTATTTTGATTAACCTCATCTTTGATGAGACGTGCTGCATTCTCACGGTTAGCCGCTGGGCTGCCGGGAACAATATCGAATTGAAGGACAGATACATTCACGAGTTGTTCACCTCACGCTTAGATGCTGTTAAATTAGTGACCTCATACGTGAGCTCTATTTTTCGCTGCAAAACGGGGTCCTCTAACGCCATTTTGTAAGCTTCTCCAAACTGAAAACCATGAAGGAGCGGAACAGTTCCTGCGAAGAATACAGCGTTTTCCGTTGGAAACGACCGGTGTTTAAGCAATTCAGCAATATTATCAAAGGAAAGGATGGCAGAAAACTTATCATGCTGATAAGGCTTCCACTTCCCCTCGATGAGAATATCAGTCGAAAGCGTCAGCTTGTCCCAGTGGGGAAGAACCTCTTCTACTTTCCAAGCTTCTTTTGCAATCGGTTTATCACAGACCTGCTTCGATTTTCCAATGTCTACGGTTTCTAATTCGCGGTCTGTATGATCACTGCCGACGGTGACATATACCTCAGCATCCGCAAAAATCAGTACAATTTCCGCTTCGCCCGAGGTTTCATTTCCGGATACCTGGATGGCGTCTTTCGTCGATAAACTGGAAAGTCTCATTGGATAAAAGGCTGGAATACTGTCGGGACGCGGCACGCCGAGCTCTGCAAGTTCTTCCACATGCGCCTCGACCTTTTCCTGGTTCCGTCCGGTATAGCCAATACAATAAACGGTGCTGACCGGTATCGTTTTCACCGCTTGTTTGGTTTCAAAAGTAAATGGTGTAGATGCTTTAGTCATAGTGGACTCTCCTATTCTTTCTCTTTTAATAAGTGAAACAATACATCTTTACTATTATCTATATGGTTTTGAATAGCTAACTTCGTTTTCCCGGAAGATCTGGTTTCCAAGGCTTTAATAATGTCAGCATGCTCTTGCAGCGTACCTGTCATTCTTTCTTCATTTTTAACAGCTAATATACCAAAGCGGAGCATCTGATCCCCGAGATGATCAAGAAACTGAATAAGACGGCTGTTATTCGTAAGCTGCGCAAGATGCATATGGAACCTGCGGTCTTCATTAATGAAATCTTGGCGGCTTTGCTTCGAGAGCAATTCCATCGTTTGATGAATACGCTTCAACTCAGCTATGTTTTCATCGGTGATAATAGGTGCAACGAGTTCTCCGACAAAGCTTTCATTAGCGTGCCGGCACTGAAACACCTCAACAATATCCTGCTTGTCAACCTCTTTGATGATCACACCTTTCCACGGCAATGTCTCCACCCAATCTTCAAATTCCAGCCGTTTGATTGCTTCTCTGACCGGAGTCCGGCTGACACCGAGTTTTTCAGCGATGGATCGCTCCTGCAGAAGATTTCCTGGCTGGATATCCCCACTGACGATGGCTGCTTTCAACTCGCGATAAACCTGATCCGTATATGAAACAAACTTTCCAATCTTCTTCAACTCTCACAGCTCCCTTGAATCCCAGATTTTATACAATGTAAAATTCTCGCGATATATGATATACGGTATCTGGTATACCGGTTGATTCAATAGTATATATAAATGATAGAATTGTCAAATTGTTTCTATAATTGCAAGCGATTACACGTTTAAATAAAAATACTCCTTACAAATTTCTGCAAGGAGTATGATTTCTTCTTATTTCATACTAACCACTTTATCGTACTCTTCTTTTACCTGTGGAGAAGGGCCTGGCCCAATCAGACTAAAGATGACAATGGCGATGGAAGAGAAGAGGAAACCGGGCACCATTTCATATAGATCTGAACCGGTGTACTGCCAGGTAAACACAGTTATACCACCTACGAGTAAGCCTGCTAATGCACCGTTTCGGCTTGTTCTTCTCCAAAAGAGTGAAAATAATATCGGCGGGCCAAAGGTAGCTCCAAAGCCTGCCCATGCGTAGGAAACGAGATCCAAAACGGAGCTTTCATCGTTCCAGGCAAGCAGCAGCGCGATAATAGCGATTAGCAGCACTGCCCCGCGCCCTATCCAGACAAGCTCGGTTTCACTTGCTTTTTTTCGGAAGTATTTTCTATAAAAATCTTCAGAGAGCGCACTGGAAGAGACGAGCAATTGCGAGTCGACTGTGCTCATTATTGCGGCCAGGACGGCTGCCAGCAAGAAGCCTGCCACCCAGGGGCTGTACGCTACCTGCACAAGCTGAATAAACACTTGCTCTGGATCGTTTAGTGGCTCGTCAAAGCTGACGATCCCGATCATCCCTACTAACAGGGCGCAATAGAGAGGAATGACTACCCCGAGCAAGACTCCGATTACTTTTGCTTTTCTGACTTCTTTGGCGGAGCGGATCGCCATAAAGCGTGCAAGTATATGTGGCTGTCCAAAGTAGCCAAGGCCCCAGGCGAGAGCGGAAATAATTCCTACAAATCCTATCGCACCTGCAGGCTCCCAAAATACACCTTCTGCCTGATCGTAGCTCGTCGCCTCAAAGGCATCCAGCAGGCTGACGTTAATAGAGCCAAGCTGATTAAAGAGTGCCTGGAATCCACCGATTTCCACCAGACCGTAAACAGCGGTAACAAGGAGGGCCAAAAACATTAAAGCTCCCTGCAGAAAATCGGTATAACTGACTGCCAAAAAGCCTCCCAAAAAAGTATATCCTACGATGATTGCTGCCCCAATCAGCAACGAGAGATGGTAATCCATTTCAAAGGTGCCCTGGAAAAGCTTCGCACCTGCCACGAGGCCGGATGCGGTGTAAAATAAGAAAAATAGCAGAATAAATAGAGCGGAAATCAGCCTTAATAAATTTGACCGGTCATGAAAACGATTTTCAAAAAATTCAGGAAGCGTAATCGAATTATTGGAAAACTGTGTGTAAACACGCAGTCTTTTAGCCACATACTGCCAGTTAAAGGTAGCACCGATCGCAAGTCCGACTGCGATCCAAAGACTGAAAGCATCGAAGCCTGCAGCATAGGCTGCACCCGGAAGACCGATCAACAGCCATCCACTAAAATCACTTGCCGCAGTGGAGAAGGCTGCGACCCAGCTGTTCAGAGAGCGGCCGCCGAGAATGTAATCAGACAAGGTGTTGGTCATTCGGTACGTGATGATACCAATAGTCAACATAATAGATAAGTATACTATGAATGTAATTAATGTAGCATCCACTTATTCCTCCCCCTTTCCTTCTTTTAAATAGCTGATTATTACCCAGACCGCTAGCAGCGGCATCGGTACGACAAACCAGAACCACGTCCATCCCGTCAGCGTAAATTCTTCCATTTCTTCTTCCTCCCTCCCTCATTTTCAAAAAACTAAATATTATAGCTATAAAGGATTCATTAAAATATATAATATTCGGACTATGCTGTCAATTTTTCCTTTTATTAGTACATTCATGGTATTTTTTTACTCTTGAAAATACAACCATTACAACAAAATAATTATATTTATATAATAAAAATTCATTCATTTTTTCACTTCAACTCGTTAAAGTATAGACAAACATGTTTACCAACTTGTTTTAAATAGAAAAACATAAACATGTTTCTAAACTAGTTTATTAAACTTGTTTTGAAACATGTTTAATATTTCAAGATAGTAGAATCGCTTGTTCGTAGGTTTTATTAACTATTCATCATGAGAATAAACTCAATACTTCTGTACCTTTTTTGCTTTACATGTTTGTAAACATGTTGGTTTTGATATATGATGAAAATAAGAAAGATGTTTGTTTTATCAGTAATTAGTCTGGAGGAGTGAAAAAATGCTGGATAGAGTAAAAAAGTTATATAAGGAAAATGTTTTAATTTCCGGAGTGGACCAGGGAAATAAGAGTGCAAAATTCAGTTACTTAAACCAAAAGGGAGTCATTAACTCGTTTGCTATTCCGACGATCGTTGCACCGGCTGAAGAGAAAAAGTCAAAAGTAGAAGGTGCAACGGAAGCAACAAGTATTGAGAAAAAGCTTCATTTAAAAATCACGTCAAAATCCCTCTCGACAGTTAACCAGGAAAGATACGTATATGTTGGACATTTTGCCCGTAATAAGAAAGGCAAAGAAGAGCCTGCCTATAACCCTGCTTCGGAATCGGACAAGCACATGTCCCACACGAAGTTTTCAAACGACCTTCATGTAATCACAACAATTGCAGGATTAGCGGTAATGGCTGCCAGAGAAGACAAGGAAGAGGTACACATTCCTTATGCAGGCGGTCTGCCGGTCAGTGAAATCAAGGAGCTTGGATCGGAAAAAGCACTGGAGAGTGTAAAAGGCACCCATACTGTCGAATTTATGGATGGCCCGCTTGAAAAGAAAGTAATTACGCTTATTATTGACAGCGGCAAAATGTACGGAGAAGGTGCAATCACTGACCTTTCACTGAACTTCGACATTCATAATGGCGAGCTAGTGGAAACCTCGCTTCAGGAGCGTTTGTCAGAAACTTATGCACTTGGAGATTTAGGGGCAGGAACCTCCGAAATGATTATTTTTACTGAAGAAGGAATAGATGGAAACCTTTCCCAAAGTCTTGATATTGAAGGGACAAACCCTTATATCGACCGCATTCGCGAGCGTGTGGACAATCTTGAAGAGTTCAAGACGCTGAAGGAATTGTTCAATCTTGATGAATCAGAGCGTGCCTACCAATCCCGCGAAGAGTTTATGAGCGAAGTGATTGAACCGGCAATTTTAAAAGTAATCCGCGGAGAGCGGGAGAAACCAGTCTTTGAAGCGCGTCTGTTAAAGGCAAAGAAAACAACGGATATTACTGATATTGTAATGGAAGAAATCACGAAATATGCAAACGACCATAAAAAAGCGATCACCTCAGCCTGGAACAGCGCCGGCGTAGATGATCTCGTGTTAGTTGGCGGAGGTGTATTATTCGGCTATCCTGTCTTTAAAGAAGTGCAGGAAAGATTTCTTGAGCTGCAGGGTCAGGAATGGGTTATCATGCCTGATCAGGTGGAGGAAGCACCATTCTTTACATCCCGGGGCTATCTGATTGCTAACCTCATTCAATTAACAGAAAGTGAAGAAGCAGCATTAGAGCCGGTGAAGTAACTTATATAAGGAAAATAAAGGAAAGGGGGAGGCGGCGTGGCGCAGACGAAAAACAATAAAGCAGGCTATGTTAAAGGAGTCGGCCGTACCTTCGCTCCTTCCTTAAAAGCAGATTGGGTCGAGGAGTTTAATGAAATTCTGGAAGATGAACCGGAATGGAGCAGAAATCGTCTTACAGAACACCTCATAAAAAAAGGTCTGGATGCACAGCGCGGCAATGACCAGGGAATGCAAATATCCATCCCTTCGGAGGGACTCACAGACCAGCAGCGTGAGTTTTTGAACAGTGAAGAAGGCAAGCTTTTCTTAGGAAATGCTATTCGCCTGTTGCTTATGCAGCCGGGTGCTCAGGCCCCTTCGCCTGCTGAAGTGCCTGCACCACCGCCCCCCGATCACAATACTGCACCTTCTATTGAGGCCCCATCTGCGGCAAAACAGGAAACAGAGGATGCGAACGATAATAATGGTAAACTTTCACCATTGCAGCGTGCGAAAAATAAGCTGAAACGCCAAAATATTTAAACGAAGGGGCTGTAGCAAAAGCCCCTTTTTATAGAAAAAGTAGTATCCTAAATAGAAGATAAGCAGGGGACAAGTCCGAAGACTCCGGTGGGAAGAGCAGCGGCTGAAGATCCGCCGGGCGCGGGTTTCGCCCGGTTAGCTGAAGCGCTGCCCACGGAAAGCGAAGGACTTGTCCCCTGCTTTTTTTACCATGCAAAAGGGGCGAGTATCATTTATGATACAGCCCCTTTTCTGTCGGATCGAGTTTATTTGGTGTCACGAGGGGGAAAAACTATCTCGTTCAGGGGGAAGAAACAACCGGAAACGGACGATTTCCCGGAATAATATGAGATTTCCACTGCAGGGAGAAGTTATCCCGAGCACGTAATGCGGTATCCCCATTTCCGAGAAGTGTATCCCAAGTTGGGAGAATCTTATCCACCGGATTAGAGGGATAACACGAGGCAGTCAAAGATATCCCTTCCCACGAGACATTAACAACCGAAAACGGTCCATTTCCCCTGGCAGGCAGGTTGATCATCCAGTTTCATTCGAACAATTGTGCACTTTCCCGCAATTTCTGCAGTGCCGTTTTCCGCCAGGATTTTACGGTAGAATCGGCAACGCCGTACTGAGCTGCAATTTCGCTGATTCCTTTCCCGTAAACGGTGTGCTCGACCACCCAAACACGTTCACGGGCACTCAGATTTTTTAAATAAGGAAGTATGCTGTTTATTTCCTGGGAAATGGTTGGACTTTCTGAGGCCGGTGCCGCTTCCTGCTCTGTCTCAAAGCTGCTGAGTTCAAAGCGTTCCCCGTAGCGGGCTTCTTTTCTCAAGTGGGCAAGCATGTCCCCGCGAACATAGGAGTAAGCAAGAGTGGAGAATGCTCCTTTTTTTTTATCGTACATATCATATGCTTTCCATAGAGCTATGAAGCCAATCTGCGTATATTCTTCTTTATTTTTATGGATATTTAATCGTTTTAACATGCCAAAAATTAAAGGGGTAAAATCGTTGGCCACTTCGTCAAATGGGATACCGAGAGATACATTCATATGGTCGAATTCCTTAATAGAACGGCGCGCCTTCTTTGGTTTTCCATGGTAGATTTATCATAGAAGTGTGCGCTCTATAAGTCACAACTCAGCTGGTCAAATTCCCTGCGGAAAAATCATCATTTTATAAAAATTAATAGCTTGATTAGTCCCATATACCTACTATAATTTCTTGAGAAGGTGGGGGATTTTTAAATTCAGTAAAATTCACAGCACATTCACAGAAGAAGTGATTATGACTATTGACCCTCTCTTAAATGCTTATAAACTGGTACTATTAGGGTGATTCAGCAATTTATTTCCTTGAAATACTAATGAAATAATAGAGAAATAGGGGGGGTTTGATGTACAAAAAATGGGCCGCAGCATTAACAGCAATTGTTATTGCAACGATGATTTCAGCTGCGGAACTAGATAATACAGATGCCGCTGATTCTTTTTCAGATGTGCATGAAGATTACTGGGCTTCTGGACCAATTCAGCGTATGAAGGATCAGGGAATCCTTAACGGGAATAAAGATGGTACATATGCGCCAAATCAAGATATTTCCAGGGGGCAGGCGGCATCGCTGCTCGTCGCAGCCTGTGATCTGCCGATGGAGGAAAATCCGGAATCGACATTTAACGATTTAACCGATGACAGCTTCTCTACTCCATTTGCGGAAGCGGTGCGGGAGGCCGGATTGATGGTAGGAAGAAATGAAGGCACGGAGTTTGAGGCAGCGCAGAAGCTTTCACGGGAGCAGATGGCGACGATTTTAGTTCGAGCTTTTGATTTAGAGCCTGTCGAAAACTCAGAGCGAGATGTCACAGATCTCCATAGTGCACATGAAACACACAAGCAAAATGTGAAGATATTGGCTCAGTATGGTATAACCTCCACCAAGGAAGGTAATTTTCGGCCACTTGAACCAGTGACACGCGCTCAGTTTGCGGTGTTTTTAGAACGAGCGCTGAGCATCGATTTCACCAAAGGACAGGGAATCGAGAGCCTTCGCGCTGCAGATGCCACATCGTTTGAGGTGACGTTTACCCGTGATCTCTCAGAAGAAGAGACCGAAGCTCAAAAGTTTTCATTTGATCCTGAGCTGGATGTTGTCGACTCTGATCTTCTCTCGACTAAAGAGGACCAAAGCATCGTTCGAGTGACAACGGATGAGCAAATCGAAGGTGAGGCTTACAGGCTTTATTATGAAGGGACGCGCACTTCTCTCACACTTGATGCAGAGACGCTTGATGGGGATCCTCTGATTGATGAACTGGAAGTTATGGATACTTTTTCGAGAAGTTTAAAAGAAATCGGTATTCAATTAAATCAGGATCTTTCTAACAAAAAGGAAGCCGGAATGGTTGATGAGTATCAGGTAAGCGATAAAAATGGGCACCAGATTGCGGTTGAGGATGTACGAGTTGATGGAGCTTCGATTTGGATTACCTTAGAAGAGAAACAGGATAAGGGAACAGAAGCAAGTGTGGTACTTTCAGAAAATATTTTGGGAAAAGAAGAGCTTTTCGATGTTCAATTTAGCGATGACACTTCTCCGGAAGCACGTGATGCGGAAGTCGTCGGTCTGCGGACGGCAAAGGTCATTTTCAGCGAACCGATAGACCCGAATGAAAGTCAGCTGAAAAAAGCGTTTTCCCTCGAAAAAGCGAAGGGCTCTGACGTAGAGATAGAGAAAGCCTCTCTGCAAAATGGAGGCAGAGAAGCTGTGCTCAGCTACGCTTCTGATATTTCCGACGGACGCTATGAGCTTCATATCTCAGAAGATATTGTCGATTATGCCGGAAATGGCCTGAAGAAGTCTGACCCATTTATAATAGATGTGATCGCTGAAAAAGATCCTCCGGTAATAACAGGTCACCGAAATGCAGATTCTGAGCATGTGACGTTAGTGTTTAATGAAGAGGTGGTTTTTGACGAAGATGCCTCGGAAGAAAAGATTCTAAGAAGCTTTTATCATACGAATCCCAGCAACTCTGCGACGGATATAGATATTGATGGCAGCGAAATTCAACTTCACTTTGAAGAAGCTTCTACTCTGCCTGGCGGAGATGTGTATGTATATGTCGAAGGCGGCATAGTCAGCGATCTCTGGGACAATGTTCAGGAAGATAAACTTCGTTATACAATTGAAGAGATAAATGAATAAAAACAATTGGCCCCCGCTATTGGGGGTTTTTTGATAGATAAGGTAGTAAAGGCAAGCTGCAGCTGTCGGAGATATATACACAAAAACTATCAACCGAGAACGGAGGACTGCAAAGTGGGAAGAGTTATAGCGGGCTGCAAGCCTGCTTCAGGGGAATTTAAAGAATTAGCCAAGCCACATATGAGATTTCTGGAAACAGCTCAAATGAGTCCTTATTTTATGAATAGAGGAAGTAGGTACAAGGTCGTAATAATAAACCCCAGATTTTCTAATTCACCTAAAGGCCGTCTGTTTATAGTGGCGGATGAATATGGGGGAATAGTAAAAGAAAGAGAAATTATTCAGTCCGTTCTAATCCACCTGTTTCCATTTATCTTGACTGAGATTCAATTCAACGCATTTAAAAACTATCAGAATATTGAGGATCAATCGTTATTTTTAAAGCAGGAACAAACATTTAATCAACTTTATGAAACTGCAAATAATAATGCGGACAATTTTTCAGAAAAAGAAATTCTGGATTATCATAAGATGGCAGGATTTATTGAAGAGCAAAATAAATATTTGAGTGAAATAAGCGGTCACGCAAAAGAATTAATACAAACATATATAAAGTGAAAACTAATAACCCCGAAGTATATTCCGAGGACGACATTAATCAGTTGACAGAAAAGGAATTAAATGAACAAGATTGGTGGGAGCAAGACTCACTGAGTGTGGTAGAGGCAACGACAGGAAGTACAGAAAAAGAGGATATCAACTATTTAATGCAATATACCTTCGAAGCTCACGCGGAAAGGGACGCCCAAAAACAAAAGTGGTGAAGTAGATTTTTTATTATAAGCGTAAAGAAGCTGCATCGAAATCAAGACTCTTCTTAATAGAAAAGAAGAGCCTGACTCCGGGTTTACCAGCGAAGAGCGTCCAATGTCTGAAAAACAGAGAGTTTTTCTTCTTCGGACAATCCCCAGCCCTCTATTTCATCTTTTAATGCCGGCATGCTGCCGCGTCCTTTTACAAAGCCGTTTAAGCGGGCGGTGAGCGTAGCATCTGTAAAGGTTTGTTCATCCGGATACAGTGCCCGCAATGTTTCCACAACTTTTCTGTGCCGCTTCAGCATATATTTTTGATGATAATCCTCGGCATAATAAAATACGGCATCTTCTGTAAATTCTGTCTGGATCGTCCGGCCAAGTTCCGCTTCCCATTTCTCTCGCGACTGTTCTGCCTTCTTCTTTTGTTCTTCGTTATGATACATCAACAAGGACATATACTGCCTGCTGCGAAAGAGGCTTTTTTGCGGATTATGGCTTGTCCAAAAGATATCAAGCAGCTCTTCATAAGAAATTTTGTCCGGATGAAAATCAATCTGGATGGATTCTGTATGATCGCCCATTCTCCGGTACGTCGGCGCGGACTTCGTTCCACCAGTATAGCCTACTCGAGTGCGGATGACTCCTTCCAGCTGCCCAAACTGGGCATCAGGTCCCCAAAATCAGCCCAGTCCAAATGTCGCCGTTTCTATCTTAGTCCGCAGCAATGGCTGCTCAGGTTGATATTTTTCCACGTAAAGACCTCCTTTTATTTAGTGTAATTCAATCAGCCCTGCGTCAGCAAAGATTCCCATCTGCTTTTTCAACTATAAAAAGTGTTAAAACTCCATTTAATTATCTAAAAACTGGAAGAAATGGGATGGTTTCACGTGAAACAATTGACGTCAATACCGCGAGATACATTGAATATATTTACAAAATAATACAGCTTCCTTGATGCGGAAGTCAAGAAAGCCTACACTTTACTTAAACGACCATCGCTGTAAAAGCAGCACATAATCCGGGCAGGGCCATGAACGATATGTCATTTTTCTTACAAAGTAAGGTCGGAGGGGGGCTTTTAAGATGAGAAAAATAATACCTATACTGCTCATTATTGGCGGATTGAGTGTGGCCGGGTGGAATGGATATGTGTGGGCAAAGGAAAGCAAGACAGGCAAAGAAAAGCTTGCCCCCGAAGAAATAGAGTTAGAAGGCTGGGAGAATCGTGACTATATCGACGTCATTGATTCGGAGAATGCAGCGGCTGTGGATGAAGCAGATGAAGAACCGACAGACATCAAAGAGACTGATGGGGAAGAGACAGAGGAAATAGAGGAGCGTTCCTATGAAGAATATGATCGGGGAGATAAGATAGGTGAGCTGCTCATTCCTGCCGTAGATAGTAAATATCCGGTGTATTGGGGCACGGATGATGAGACACTTGAGAAGGGCGTAGGTTACCATGACGGGGACTTTACAACCCCGCCGGATGGATATAGACACACGGTCCTCTCGGGCCACCGGGATACTGTTTTTAGGGAACTCGGAGATCTCGATGACGGCGACCGGATCTATATGAATTTTGAAGATGTCCAATATGAATATCAGATAAGAAAAACGTGGATTACTGAGGCGGACGACCGCTCTGTAATTGTCGATAAGGAAGCACCGACGTTGACTCTCACCACCTGTTACCCCTTCAATTACTTAGGATCCGCACCGGACCGTTACATCATTGAGGCAGAACTGGTGGAGACGAGCGACAGAACCGAATAAACTTGCACGAACGTGTTCTTTTTTAAGTTCACGCCACGGTGTCGCTGGCGAGTGTACCGCAGACCGCTCTCTTCGGTGTCTCAGCCTCGACACCATACACCACTGAACGTCTGTTGGGCTGATTGACAACAATGAAAATTTAGGCCTGCGCTGGATGCGGACAGGAGATCCGTTATTCTGTAGAATTTTGCTATTTTTTATCGCGCACAATATTTTGTGTAAAACTTGAAAACAAAAAAAGGTAGGGTACCCTCCAAGTTGAATCCAACCAAACAAGAAAGGAGTCCCTACCTATGGAACCTAGTATAGGACAAAACCTCTTCGGAAATCAACTCGATGAAATGGTGCGTGAAGCTTTCTAATAAGGCATTTAATAGATTCTGATCGGACGCCAGCATGTAATCTGCAATAAGTATATCCTTTGCCTGAATTTCAGCGGCAATCTCTGTGATATCGAGAGATCGGCCGGCCCGGCGATCTGCTGCTTCTATGTTATTACTTACACTGTCCGTCGTTCAACATGTTGATTATTTGTGTGCCGAATTCTTCGGTTGTGAGGCTCCCGCCGAGATCGGCTGTTTTCCTGCCCTGTGCCAGTATCTTCTCAACGGCACGGTTGATTGAGGAAGCTGCTTCGAGCAGAGTGTCGTCTTTTCGGCGCCGGCCGAGCCAGTCAAGCATCATCTGCGCAGACATTATTTCTGATACCGGGTTAGCAGCTCCTTTTCCTGCAATATCAGGTGCGGATCCATGAGTGGCCTGTGCTATCATCAAGGTTTCTCCCAGATTTAAGCCTGGAGCGAGCCCGAGACCGCCTATTAAGCCTGCGGCCTGGTCCGATAGTATATCTCCAAACATGTTAGTGGTCACAATAACATCAAAGGCTTCTGGTTTCTGGGTAAGATGAAGTGCAAAGGCATCAACATGAAAATCATCAACGACAATGTCAGGGAAGCGCTCAGCTACACGGAGGCAGCTTTCGTGAAATAAGCCGCAGCCCTGTCGGAGAACATTTTTCTTATGAACGATAGTGACATGTTTTTTGCGGGAAGCGGCTGACGCAAACGCCATCTCTGCTATTCTTTCAGAGGCTTTTCTAGTAACGAGCCGTATGGAGAGCGCTGTGTCCGGATCTGTCATAAATTCCCCGGAATTCGAGTAAAGGTTACGGTCGGCGTACATTCCTTCGGTGTTTTCTCTTACGACAACAAGGTCAACATTCTGGTAGCGGGTGCGGACACCGTCATAATTTCGGGCAGGGCGGAAGTTCGCGTATAAATCGAAGTGCTTTCTCAGTCTTCCGCTCGGATTGACCATCGCAGGGTCGGCTGTATCGTAAATATGGGTGGTCAGTGGACCAAGTATCGCGGCATCCGAATGGGTCAGGCCGGCAATTGTTTCCTCGGGGAGGGTCGTGCCATATTTCTTGTAAGCGGAAAGGCCTGCCGGAAGGTGCCTGAAATTCAATCTGAAATTGCCGCAGCGTTCCTGTGCTGCTCTAAGCACGTTGAAGGTTACATTTACTATTTCAGGCCCAATTCCGTCCCCTTCCATGACAGCAATCTGATAACTATTCATCGTTTATCTCCTTTGTCAGCGATTGTGAGCCCTGTTGTTCCGGGCATAGGCTGCGGCAGCGGCACCAGCGAGCCTTCCAAAGACGGAGCCTGACATCAACCCGGATCCGCCGGGGTAGTTTTCATAAAAGATGCCGCCGATCATTTCTCCTGCTGCAAACAGACCTTGAATCGGCGTCTTATCTTTCGATAGAACCTCTCCCGTCGGAGCAGCGTGGATACCTCCAAAAGAAAAAGTAATGCCGCAGGTAATTGGATAAGCATAAAATGGTCCTTCTTCCAGGCGAAGAGCCCAGTTACTTTTTGGCGGGGTGATGCCAGTTGTTCCCTTGCCATCCTTTTCATTCGGATAGTATTCTCCATCCTGCACGGCAGCGTTGTATTCTTTGATGGTTTGCAGAAATGACTCTTTATTAATTGTGAGAAGCTCCGCCAGCTCTTCCAGGGAGTCCGCCTGAAAAAAAGTAGCTTCTTCTCTGTTGTATTCTTCACGAAGCATCGGCCGCACCTGGTTGTCGAAAAGCTGGTAGGCCATTGCCCCCGGCTGTTTCAATACTTCACGCCCGTACTTCGCATACGTGTAATTTCGAAAATCAGCTCCTTCATCCACGAAGCGCGCGCCGTCCCGGTTTACCATAATACCAAGCGGATACGAATGCTTTTTAAATATATCACCCGGCTTCGTGAAATCACCGACCTTCGGGGCGTTGTAGTCAGTGCCGATGGAATGGCAGCCGCTCCAGTCCCCGTAAGGCTCGGCACCGGCCTCCATTGCCATCGATAAGCCGTCTCCTGTATTGAATTCGGTTCCGCGGACGATCGCTGCATTCCACTCAGAGCCAATATGCTCTGACCGCATTTTTTTATTAGCTTCAAAGCCGCCGCAGGCGAGTACGACACTTTCAGTTTTTACCGTAAGCACTCTTTCGTGTTGTTCAACTTCAATTCCGGAAACTCGTCCTTCCTCCTGATGAATCCTCACAGCGCGGGACTCGTACCAGATGTCAATGCCGAGCTCTGCTGCCCGTTCATTTAATTTTTCAATCAGGCCGACGCCGATGTTTTCTGTTTTAACGGGGAGGCCGCCCCAGAAATGATTTTTTCCATTTTTCTTAAAGGATTGATTTGCGTAGTTTAGAGTAAAGGTAATGCCGTGGCTGTGCATCCAGGAGATAGTGGAAAACGATTCATTTACAAGCTGTCCGGCAAGCTCTGGATCACTTTTATCTCTTGTTACCCTCATAATATCGTTGTAGTAATTCTCTTCCTTGTATTCCGGCATTACAATTTCACTTGCTTCTGCATCAGTTATCTCCGGAATAACCTTTCTGATATCTTCAAGCCCGCGGTACGCAAACCGTATCGCTCCATCTGTAAAATAGGAATTGCCTCCACGTTTATGGCGCGGGGCACGTTCAAGCACTAATACCTGAAGTCCGGATTCCTTTGCTGAAATGGCTGCGCATAAGGCGGCGTTCCCTGCACCGGCAACAACAACATCATAGTAAATTATATCAGCTGACATTTATCTATTCCTCCATTCATTTAGTGGTGTTTTGCACGGGATACGGAGGCTGGGAGTGGATCTTCCAGCACCTGGGCAGGCACGTAGGCAAACCCATCCATCAGCCGGCGCGAGGTTCTGGCCACTGCAGAACGGGTGATGTGATACTCCCCGCTGTGGTATTCAACTGTTATGCTAAAATCCATCTTTCCAGTCGGGTGGCCGATCGTGATATTTCCCCAGCCGCGGTAGGCGCTGATCTCATGAACCACCGTGCCAGGAATTAACGCTGCAGTGGATGTGCAGATTCCACCTGTTACCGCGAAGGCCTTGTGCATTTTCCCCATTGCCATCGCACGCGCTGTAAAATCAATGTCTTCATCAGCTTTACTTCTTTTCTCTAAACCATAGAAAGGAGGGGAGACAAAGATAATTTTCGGAACGGACTGTGAGATCAGCTTTGCTTCCTCTTTTGTTTTCACAAAACCAAGCCTGCAGGCCACGGTCGCACGAATTTCCTCAAGAAGGGCGAGATGGCCGTGATTTGATTCAATCTCCATCGGGGTTTCTCTACCGGTTAAGCCGATATCGACGGCTTTGACAAATGCGGCCGGTGTCGAAGCGTCAACAATGCTGACTTCGATGTCCCGGCCGCTTTCTAATGTAATCACATCTCTTGGGTTACCGGTCGGCAGAATTTTACCGGTGAGCGAGCCCCCGGAATTTACGAAGTTAAGCATGATTCTTGCCCCTGGATTGGGAACTCCCGGAATAAAGGTTTCCCCGGCTGTCAACGATTTTCCGTATTTGACCGGTACTTCCGCCTCGATAATTTTTTTCGTATTCGTGTTATAAATCCGGACAATGGTCAATGGCTCCACCGCCGGGACGAGCCCTTCATCCACTGCATATGGCCCGACCCCTGAAGAAATATTGCCGCAGTTGCTCCTGTAATCAATATGAGGTTTATCGATGGAAACCTGGCCAAACGTATAATCAATGTCCGCGTCAGAGCGGAGGGAAGGCTTAATAATCGCAACCTTGCTCGTCAATGGATCTGCGCCTCCCAGACCATCGATCTGGCGGTGGTCGGGACTTCCATAGATTGATAGAATCACTTTTTCTCTGTGCTGTGGATCTGCTGGGAGCTCATTGTCCATCAGATAGACCCCTTTGCTCGTGCCGCCCCGGATAATTGCTGCTTTAATTCGCTTATAATCTCGCGCCAATGCTGTCACTCCCTTTTTCAAATAATGACAATGGTTGCGGTTACAAAAAATACTACAGTATAATTTTTAATAATTAAAATATTAATAATTTATTAATTATCATAAAAATTATTTATGATCATGCCGCTGAAGTTGCTGTAGTATGGACAGTAATCACACACATGCTGAAAAGAGGAGAAGGCGATGAAAGTACTTATACTTGGAGATTATGAAAATGTACATTCGTCCTCGAGTGCGGCTCTGCGCTTAACGGAAAAAGGGTGGGAGGTGCAGGCCATCACGGAGCCGGTGAAGCCGGCAGATGTTCCAGGACTTGCTTCCGGGACAGACGCCATCGTATTAGTCCGGGAACGGACCGCGCTGCCAGAGGATATAATTGCTCAGCTTTCTCACGTCCGGCTCATTTCCCAGACCGGAAAGGGAACAGCGCACCTGGATCGGGAGGCACTAAACCAGCATCATATTGAACTGACGACTACCCCAGGTGGTTCAGCAGATTCTGTGGTGGAGCTGACGATCGGAATGATGATTGGAGCGGCGAGACAGTTCCCTATCCATCAGGCATCCTTCCAGGAAGGAGAATGGATACAGACCCCTGGCATAGAATTACACGGGAAACAGCTAGGTATTTTAGGTTTCGGTGCGATAGGAAAAAAGGTGGCTGCTGCTGCGCAGGCACTTGGAATGAAAGTAAAGGTGTGGAGGCCGACCGGCACAGACGGTACAGAAAGCAGGGCAGGGGTGGAGGCAGCAGCACTGGAAGAGGTATTGTCCACTTCGGATGTCACCAGCCTGCATATGAGACTGACGCCGGAATGGAAAGGATTTTTACATAGGGGAAACCTCGAGCTGATGAAAAAAGAAGCGATTTTTGTCAACACTTCCCGAGGCGCATTTGTGGATGAATATGCTCTTGCAGAGATGTTGGAAAGTGGACGCCTGCGCGGGGCAGGGCTGGATGTTTTTATAGAAGAGCCGCTGCAGAAGAATCCTTTTGCTTCCTGCCAAAACGTTCTGCTGACTCCTCATATCGGCTATATTACAACGGAGGTCCTGAAGCGGTTTGCAGAAAACGCACTTACGAATGTGGAAAACTATTTTGAAAGCTGAAGCAAAAAGGAGGCGCGGGTGTCATAGTCCCGGCCTCCATAAAATTTACCACCCCAGCAGGTTGTCCGGCCAATATAAGTTCATATACATACTGAATACATTGACCGCGACTAGGACAAATGCAGTAGTGGCGGCGGTTTTCCACAGCTTTATTTTTGATTCATAATACAGAAAAGCACCTAGAAAAACAGCTGTTGCTGCCATTAAGCCTGCAATATAAATTAGCAGCACGTAACCAAGCAGCCAGCAGGTATATATTAAGGGCCGTCTCCAGCGCAGCACTTCTCTGTCACCCTCTTGTTTTTTTGCCTTTCTCCAATTCTTGATCTGTATCAGGGTGTACAAAAAACAGAAAAGGGCGCCGATGATCGAGATATAAAAAGGGAAATACTTTGCAAGCCGGGTAAATTCATTAGCCGTCCACGCCGTGTATATAAACACAATCATCAGGAAGGCGGAAAATAAGATGGAAGCGAATTTTTTATCCATTGCTGTTCCCCCTGTCGTTTCTTTCGATTGTACTGCTGAATTTTTTCACGATAACCCCTCCAAACAAGAGCAGTCCAATGAGGACCCACAGCACGATGACCAATGGATTTAACAGCCACGTCCATTCATATCTTTCGACCGAAAGCCAGAGATAGCGCTCAGCAGATAACGATAATACAAACCCGATCAACAGCGGTGCGCGAGGCCAGTCAAGGCTTTCCATCACTAGACCGAGCAGCCCGATCCCCAGAAATATCAAAATATCTCCCCACGCATAGGAGCTTTGGTAGGCTCCGAGTACGATAATTATGATTAAAAAGGGAATCAGCTTATTGGCAGGAATAAAGCTTAAGCTTGAAATTGGTTTCGTTAAAAGGATACAAAGCAGTACGCCTACCACGTTTGCGAGCACTAAGGTCCAAATGATGGATAGAGTGACGGAGAGGTCAGAGGTAAGCATGGTCGGCCCCGCCTGCAGCCCCATGAGAGTCAATCCGCCAAGCAGAACAGCCGTCGTACCGCTCCCGGGAATACCAAACAGTAAAGCAGGAATTAATGATCCGCCTTCCTTCGCATTATTTGCGCTTTCAGGGGCAATCACTCCACGTATATCTCCTTCTCCAAAATGATTGTCCCGTACGGTTTTTTTACCGACCCCGTAGCTGATCCAGTCGACGACACTGCCGCCCAGACCTGGAATAAACCCGATAACGGCACCGAGCACGGCGCTGCGCAATACGAGCCACTTATTGTGAATGGCATCAGTAACACCCTTAAGTACGCCTCTTTGAAGCGGGGGCGCATCCGAAATGCTTTTCTGGCCGCTCAGCATATTAATTAACGCCGGAAAAGCAAACAATCCGAGGGCAAGTGCGGCCAATGGAATGCCATTGGATAAATACGTTGATTCGAAGGTGAAGCGATACTGTGCGACAGCAGGAGCACTTCCAACGGTGCCGATCATCATGCCGAGAATTCCTGATATCAGCCCTTTTAACGGAGAATTTCCCGCTAAAATACCGACCATGCTTAACCCGAGCAGCGCCAGCATAAATAATTCCGGAGAGCCGAACGCAAGAATCAATGGCCGTGCAATCGGAATTGTGAGGTATAAAGCAATGCCTCCAATAACCCCGCCAATCATGGAACAAAAGAAGGCGGCGCCGAGAGCCCGCGACGCCTGCCCTTTTTTTGCCAGCGGATGGCCATCCATAATCGTTGCCTGGGAACCGGATGTGCCTGGAATACCAAGTAGAACGGCGGGAAAAGTATCTCCAGTGTGAACGACGGCCACCATACCAATCAACAAAGCCATCCCTGTGTACGTGTCCATCCCAAATACGAATGGGAGAAGCAGGGACATTCCCACGGTGCCGCTTAACCCCGGCAGGAGCCCAACCGTAAGGCCAATGAATATCCCTAGAAACATGAATGCAATCCGGGACGGGTCGAGTAATATCACTAATGCTTCTATCGCTGCTTCTATCATGCCAGACTCCTCCTTATCTCATTATTAAAGTTCAGAAACGTCGGTATCATATTCCTCCTTCAAATACTGCTGTACCCATTCAATCACGTCATCATTTGTATCTGTCATGTTATCAACCAGTGATTCCAGCTCTTCTTTTTCAAATGGCTCGTAATTTTCTAATACCTCGGCACCTTCTTCTAGAAATTGATCATCTTCGATCATTTCCTCAACCGATGCTTCCAATGATTCATGAGAAGCATCCGGAGCATCTTCATGAACCCATATAATTTTCTGTATAGTATAGGAAGCGCTTACAAAATCGAGGTAGGAATCCCACTCAATACCTGAAGGCGATTCTCCGTGTATTTCTTCATATACTTCCTGCAGGGTAGGAATATCTGGAAAAGCAGGATCGCGTTCGAGCTCGCCCTTATCATTGACCTGCCCAAACGTAAACAGTGGAACGGCATCTCCTGATTCCACCATTGGTTCCACACTTTCCGTGTAAGCAGAGGTGGTCTGATAATCGATGTTGCTTTCTCCCTGCTCAAAGGCTACCCGGGATGGTCCACGTCCTTCATAGCCCATTACGGCATCTACATCAAGATCAAGAACTTCAAACGCCAAAAGCGTAACCAAATCCAGTCCGCTTGCACTAATACCCGCATAGGTGAGCTCTTCTTCGACATTTTCAAGGTCGCCCGGTTCTTCAATTCCGGTGGAAGGGGAGGTATACACAACGCCCCCGGTCGGAAATCCGAGCACAGGCTTTAATTTAGAAAGGTCGTATTCCACTGATTCCTGTTCGAGCAGGAATGGAATATGCGTAGATCCGCTTGTGGCGAGAAGGTTATAGCCATCTGCGTCCATCGCATTTGCGTACTCGTTCGTTCCTGTTATGCTTCCCCCTCCAGGGATATTTTTCGGCTGTACATCCGGCTCACCGGCTAAGTGTTTTCCAAAGTATGGCCCGGCAAATCGTCCGAATACGTCCGTTCCTCCGCCTGTGTCATAAGGAATGACTATGGAGACGTCCTGATCCTGGTAAAAGGTGTCGGCATCTGCCGATTCTCCTTCGGATGATTGGGTGTTGCACCCTGCAAGTCCGATCACTGAAGCCAAAGTAAATATCGACATCGTTTTGTATTTTTTCATTCGACTAATCCCCTCTCTTGTTTTGAATAATCAATCTTTTCGAAATAATTGATCTTACCGTTAAGCTTAAGTGAGCAATAATGATAAGTAAAATAATTATTTTTTATTTAATTTTATAAATAATTTTTATGATTTTTTCAAAAGATTCTCTCTGGTGAGTGAGTGTATTCAATATAAAACAAGTTCATCGCTTATTAAATCAGCGATGATTTTGGAAATAAGCCTGCAAAAATTCCGTGAACACGTTTACGACGGTCAGGTTTAAGGCGCGTTCATCATAAACGAGCCATGTTTTTCTAGGTTTGGCGCCTGTTTCCTTAAAAAACAACTGATCGGAGTCCCGCAGGCCAATGCTTGGAATAATCGCAAATCCAAGACCGTTTTTCACCATTTCCTTGCATGTTTCCAGACGGTCTACCTCCATCATCACGAGCGGAGGCTGATTGAATTGCGTTTTCCACCAATCATCAATTGATTTTCGTAATCCTAAATCGGTTTTGTAGCTGATCATAGGAAGCTTTACGAGCTCTTCTATCTCTACCGGACTGCTGGAGATCACACAAATATTTTCTTCACTAAGTAAGTGCTTCGTCCCGTGCCAGGCAATGTCGCCGCGGACGATTCCGACATGAACATCAGATTGATCCATTAACTCCATAATGTCAGAGCTTAGACCGGTATTTACATTAATCTGCACCTGCGGATATTCATTCAAAAATTCTTTTAAAATGGAGGGAAGCCGGTACAGGGCGAAATGGCCGGAGGTACCAACACGAAGGTTTCCCTGAATATTGCTGCCCATATTTAATAATTCATCTTTTGTCCTCTGCAGCTCATGAATCATAGTCCTAGCATACTTTAGTAAATGTTCTCCCTCCGAAGTAAACTCGAGTCCTTTTTTCTCCCGCAATATCAACTTTGCCCCGAATTCTTTCTCCAGATGATTGAGGCGGTACGTTAAGGCAGGCTGCGAAATAAACAGCTTTTGTGCGGATCTTGTCATGTTTTTTTCTTCATACAGAACTTTTAACAAGGTCCAATCCTGCTCGTTCATAATTTTTATTACCTTCCTTTCATTAATATTATTTATCGATGAAGACCGATATACGATTACAATTTTATCATATAGGGTTTGCAGTAATGGAATAAGTGAATCATTAATATCAACTGCGGCTGGAAGAGTAATTCAAAAGAAGTGAGGGGAAGAAATCGTGTTATTTCCTGGGGAATAATGTCGTTTGATAGTAGAAAAAATAAAAAAACTTGGCTTCAAGCCAAGTTAGGCTGTTGAGAAAGTCTTCTTAATAACCTCTATTAAAAAATAAAATATATTAGGTTGTTATTTATTCATAAAGAACCCACGCTGCAAAAAGCGTGGGTTTCTCGACGTCCTGAGTATAGCGATTAGACAAGTTTTTTTAGACAGTGTTTACTACTTAATTCTTTGGTTGTAGCGTTCCGCCTGCTTATAAGCATCTATCATGCCGTAGATCCATACAATTGGATAAAAAATGAATCCGATTAGAACGACGAACAAAAAAGCGTTAATTCCCTGAATAATCATGAGGATGATGCCTTTGAGGATCTGGCCGTTATAAATTTGGCCGAGTCCGCTCCAAATGGCACTCAGTACAGCGGCAACTCCTGCACTTTTTTGAGGCTGTGATGGCAAAATGAGTTCCTCCCTAATTCAATCTACAAAGTGGTCTGTTCCACATGCTGTCTTAACAATGGAGACAGAGCCTGCTCAACAGATTGATATGTTTTTACATTCGGAATACGAACATCACTATTGACTAGTGTCTGAACAATTTCCGGACGCAGTCCTGAGATTACTGTTTCGATTCCAAGAAAAGAAATGATTTTTTGTATGTCGTGAATATAAGATATGTTCGTCCGATCAATCGTATGAACCCCGGAGAGGTCTATAATCACGTAGTTTATATCGCTGCGGCTGTGAATATCTTCTGTGACACTCGACATGATGTGAGAAGCTTTATCCTGATCAAGCACCCCTGTAATCGGCAGGATGATAGTGTCTTTCCATAATGGCACAATCGGCGTTGATGAAGCCAGAACTTCTTTTTTCTTTTTGGATATCTCTTCCTCTAAGAGAATGCGGTCCGAAATATCGGTGGCAACGCAGATGATGGTGGACGATTCATCCTCCCATCTGAGCTTGCATTCATATGTACTTCCAAACAGTTCCGTACGATAAGTAGCCTCTTGAGTAGATAGTGTTTTTTTGTGAAAAAAAGTGTTGCGGCCATGCGCCCCTTCATCTGTAAATTCCGCGATGCTTTTTCCTATCAGCTTTTCTCTTTCCAGATTCCAGGCTGTTAAAAGCTCCCCTTGAATGTCTTTTAACACGAGGTTTTCATCTGCGATCCAAATTATACCAGGTATAAAATGAAGATGTTTTTCGATTGCAAAATTGGTTTGATTCATAAATGAGAGACCCCTCTTCTTTCATTAACGAGTTTCAAAAACGAGTTTCAAATTTTTCACGAAAATTTAATACCCGACTTTGGTAATCAATAAACCTGTTTTTTGAATTAAGTGAATCAAATTCACAACAAAAAATGAGAATATTAAAATTAACATTCTCTTTGTCATTCTATTCTCGCTTCAGGCTCCGTGGGCTTTGCCTCAGCCGCCTCAGCAGCAAAAAAGCTTCCTACGGAATTTTCAGCTGTTGCTTTTCCGCGATGCACCGGACGTGCTAGTGTCGATTAAAACCGGCCACAGGACGTGGCCGGTTTTAATCGACCTGGAGTCGTCGCCTTACGCTATAATTGAAAATTGATGTAGTAATTCTTCCTAATTTTAACAAAGTTTGATCGGAAAATATAATATTTCTTTTTACAAAAAAGAAGGCTGGTTAGCTGAGGCCACTGAAAAACTGAAGGTCTTTGAAAAGAGAATTTTAATAAAGCGGTCTGTGTGGAATTTAATTTCCATACAGACCGCTTTTCGTTTGTTGATTCCACGATAAGCGATTCGCGAGAAGAATCCACAACAAACGTTAACAGCTCTTTCAAATTAGAAAGGACTTTTTCAGTGACCTCGGTTAGCTTCCAGCCTTCTTATCAGTTTAAGAATCAAGCGGAATCGTCCAGCCGAGAGGGTCTTCTTTCTTCCCGGTCTGGATACCGGCAATCGTCTCATAGAGCTTAAGTGAAAGCTTGCCCGTTTCATTGTTATTCACCGTAAATTCTTCATTTTGCCATTGCAGAGTGCCGACAGGGGAAATGACCGCAGCAGTGCCGGTTCCGAAGACTTCCTCGAGCGATCCATTTTGCTGAGACTGATATACTTCTTCCATTGTAATACGTCGTTCTTCTACGTCAAAATTCCAATAACGCAGCAGTTCAATGACAGAATCACGGGTAATACCGTCAAGAATGCTCCCATTTAAAGCCGGGGTAATAATTTTCCCGTTAATTTTAAAGAAAATATTCATGCTGCCGACTTCTTCGATATATTTTTTTTCCATCGCATCAAGCCAGAGTACCTGATCAAAGCCTAGTTCATTTGCTTTCGTCTGTGCTTTGAGGCTGGCTGCATAGTTGCCGGCTGTTTTGGTAAAGCCGACCCCGCCTTTCACAGAGCGGACAAATTCATCTTCTACGTAAATTTTTACCGGGCTCATTTGATCAGCGTTAGAGTAGTAGGCTCCGACCGGTGAAAGGATAATCATGAGCTTATACTCCCCGGACGGTTTGACACTGAGGCCCGGCTCGGTAGCGATGATGAACGGGCGAATATAAAGCGACTGCCCCTCGGTAGACGGAATCCAGTCCCGGTCGATATGTAAAAGCTGCTTTAAAGAGTCGACCATAAAATCAACGTCGACCTCTGGAATATTCATTCTCTCATTGGAAATATTGAGACGGCGGAAATTTTTGTCCGGCCGGAAAAGAAGCACACCTTTTTCTGAATGATACGCCTTCAGTCCTTCAAATACAGCCTGTCCATAATGAAAGACGAGGGAGGACGGATCCAGTGTCAACGGTTCGTAAGTAGTGATCCGTGGATCGTACCAGCCTTTTTCAGCGCTGTAATCCATAATAAACATATGGTCGGTGAAATGCTTTCCGAAGCTGAGGTTATTGTAATCAGGTTTTTCCTTTTTCTTTTTTGTTTTGTGAATCGTCAATTGAAGTGACACACAGCAACCCTCTTTTCTGTCATAAGATCTTCATTACATTCAGTGTACGCTAATTGCTTTTATTTTTCAGCAAAAAAAAAGATCGGCCTCCCTTATAAGGGAAGTGCCGGTCTTTTGCGGAGGACATCGACAGTTCGTTCATTTAATTTCAGAAGAGGGCAGCGGATGCAGCGGCTCTCAATCCCCGTACAAGTAACAGAGCAGTCCATCAGGCCATCTTCGATGATTATGGAAAATTCCTGGTTTACATAACTGCCTGAAACGGAACAAAATTTGATATGTCGAGAAAGAGAATAATGCATAGCTTCAACTCCTTGTTAATATTTGTATATACCCAGCACTTTAGAATGGCAAACGGAAAATAAGAGGTTTTATGACCAGGTAAAAAAGGTATATCATAAACTAGCAGATTAAATGGCAGGCCTTCCCATAACAGTATAGGAAAGGGGGGAGGAGCAGTGCAGACACGATTTGTCCTTATTGTCATTGTCTTCATTACAACTGCAGTAACTGCAGGATGTACTGCTTCAGCAACCCCGTCGTTGATTAAGGATATAAATGAGGATAAAGCGTTCTTGCTGTTCTCCAATGACGAAGATTTATTAATGGATCAGCCCTATTATAATGCGCTCCTCCAGGCTGTAAATGAATGCAGGGAAAAAATTGGAGTAGAGATTGTATCCTCAGAAGAATCTGCCATAGTGGATTACCTCCAAGTAAAAGAATTTCCGACTCTTTTTCTTGTTGAAAACCAGCAGACTACTGAAAAATACACAGGGACTGGGGAGAAAGAAGACATTTCCGCTTTTATCGCAGAGAATGTTTCTTGTGAAGTCGATTAGAAAGGATGAAAGAATTTGGAAAAATACCTAATTATCGCTGTCGATCAGGATGGCAATGAAGTAGGCCTCGAATCTTACACCGAGAATCCGTCAAAACCGGAAATTCTCTTTGACACAAAGGCTCAGGCAAGAGCGTTTTATGATGTAGTGAAAACAGATCTTGCACCCTGCTCCGTGAAAATGCTTCAGGTAAAAACAGCAACAGCATAGCTTTTGCAATCATACCAATAGTATCGTTGAACTGCTCCTTCCAGAGGGGGCAGCTTTTTTTGCGGTGCCATCCGGCAAAGATGGAGATGAAAAAATAACCAGGAGAAAAGACTTATTTTTTGTGTGAGTTTCAAAGAAAAAGACACCGCACTTTCCTCACAAACTATTTCGAGTATAAACATTTCTAATAAAACATATTGGAAATGTAAGGATAAACAAAAACTCCCATATTGACAGGTGGTTCAACTTTCAATGACAATAGAAAACCTTGTTTGTAAGGAATTTTACAGGAATAATGACACATGAATAATGATTCATTTATTGATTTTTGAATATACAGACATTTGTGAAATTTTTATTGAATAATAGTTTTATCTTTGTAATAATAAAAATGCACGGGCAGCTAAAATGAGGCAGGAAGGGGATAACCTTGTCGGGCCATGTATTAGATGTGAAAAACTTAAAGACATATTTTTCCTCCAGAGATGGAGATATTCCAGCAGTTGATGGCGTTGATTTTTATGTTGATGCCGGAGAAGTGCTTGGAATCGTAGGAGAATCGGGCTGTGGAAAAAGTGTTACTTCCTTATCCGTTATGGGACTTGTACCATCCCCACCGGGAAGAATTGCCGGGGGAGAGATTCTCTTTAATGGGGAAGATCTGACGAAAGCTAAGGAAAAAAGAATGCGGAAGATCCGCGGGAATGACATTGCAATGATTTTCCAGGAGCCGATGACATCCTTAAATCCAGTATTTAAAATAGGGGATCAATTAATAGAAGGCATACGATTACATAATAAAGGATCAAAAAAAGAAGCCGCCGGCCGTGCAAAGAAAATGCTGACACTTGTTGGTTTATCGAGAGTGGACGATCTAATGAACAGTTACCCGCATCAACTGTCCGGGGGAATGAGGCAGCGTGTCATGATTGCAATTGCAATGGCCTGTGATCCGAAGCTTTTAATTGCCGATGAACCGACTACCGCGCTTGATGTAACAATACAAAAACAGATACTTAATTTGATGAAACGTTTAAATAATGAAATGGATACCGCGATTATGCTGATCACCCATGATCTCGGAGTGGTCGCGGAAATGTGTGATAGAGTAGCCGTCATGTACGCGGGTAAGGTTGTAGAGGAGGGCAGCGTCCGTGCTATTTTCAAGGACCCAAAGCATCCTTATACGCAGGGTCTGATTGATTCAGTACCGGACATGCGGGAAAAAAAAGAGCGGCTCTATTCGATTCCGGGGAATGTTCCTAAACCTGGTTCCATTAAAGAGGGCTGTCCTTTTGCTCCCCGCTGTGAGCACGCCTATGATCGCTGCGTGGAAGAGACACCCGTTCTTCTCCCTGCTGAAAATGGTCAGAAGGTCCGCTGCTGGCTGTATCACGACGAAAAGAGGGGGTCCGCATGACGACAGATTATTTACTGGAAGTCCGTGATTTAAAAAAACATTTCTCGTCGGGCGGTAAGCTGATCAACCGGACAGCCCCGTCTGTAAAAGCAGTGGACGGCGTTTCTTTCTCTATTTCAAGCGGGGAAACTCTGGGCCTTGTCGGCGAATCCGGCTGTGGAAAATCAACGACAGGCCGAATGCTGATGCGGTTGATTAATCCGACAGCTGGATCCATTCATTTCCAAGGAAAAGAGCTCGCCTCTCTTTCGTTGAATGATATGCGCCTGATGCGTAAAGATATTCAAATGATTTTTCAGGATCCGTACGCCTCCCTGAACCCGCGCCAGCGAGTGGGACGCATTATTGAAGAGCCTATGATCGTCCATGGCATGGGGGATAAATCATACAGAAAAAAACGAGTGCAGGAGCTGCTCGAAGTGGTAGGATTGAACAGTTACCATGCTAAACGCTATCCTCATCAATTCAGCGGAGGGCAGCGTCAGCGTATCGGGATTGCCCGAGCGCTTGCGGTTGAGCCCAAGCTCATTATTGCGGACGAGCCTGTCTCAGCGCTTGACGTTTCCATTCAGTCCCAGGTGCTGAATCTGCTCGAGGATTTACAGTCCGAATTTGATTTAACCTTTCTTTTCATCGCTCATGATCTTAGTGTTGTCCGCCACATTAGTGACAGGGTCGGAGTGATGTATCTTGGCCGGATTGTCGAAATGGCCGACCGGGATGCTTTATATGAGGAGCCGCTGCATCCTTACACGCAGGCGCTGCTTTCCTCTGTACCTGTACCGGATCCCGAATATCAACAGGAGCAGATAGAACTTAGCGGGGATGTGCCAAATCCAGCTGATCCACCTTCCGGCTGCCCGTTTCATACGAGATGTCCGCATGTGATGGATGTCTGCAGATCTGTCGTGCCGGAATATAAGGAAGAAAAAGCAGGTCATAACGTCGCGTGTCATTTATACGACGATAAACATATGGCAATGTAACACTATTTATTAAGGGGGAAACGTAATGAAAAGGAACTTACTTAGTCTTTTGATGGCCATGGTGGCTGTATTATTGATTGCAGCCTGTTCGTCTGAAGAATCAGGGGGAGAAGGAGACGGCCGCGACGGTAGTGAATCCGGCGGTGGAGATACTCAGGATACACTTGTCTTTGCGCGTGGGGCTGACGCTACATCGCTCGATCCAGCTACAGAAACTGATGGGGAAACGTTTTATGTAACCCAGCAGATTTATGATACTTTGATTCGATATGAGGATGGATCTACGGAACTTGAACCGTCCCTTGCCACAGAATGGGAAGCAAACGAAGAGGGGGATGAATTTACCCTGCAGCTCCGCGAAGGTGTTACTTTTCATGATGGAGCTGAGTTTAATGCAGAAGCGGTCGTTGCAAACGTCGAACGCTGGATGAGCTCGGAGGACTACGTTTATTATGGATCGATGTTCGGGGGCTATGAAGATAGTGAAGATAATATTATAGAATCCGTTGAGGCGACCGGTGATTACGAGGTTACCTTCAGCCTGCGCGATTCATCTGCTCCATTTTTGAAAAACCTGGCCATGTCGCCATTTGCAATCGCAAGCCCGGATTCCTTTGATACTCTCGGGGAAGAACCGGCAGGCACTGGTCCGTTTACATTAAGTGACTGGAGCCGCAATGATTCGATCACGCTTGAAAAAAATGAAGAATATTGGGAAGATGGCAAGCCTTATTTGAATCGAGTTATTTTCCAGGTTATCCCTGATAATTCATCGAGACTGACTGCCCTTCAGAATGGAGAAGTAGACTTAATCGACGGGGTGAATCCTTCTGATCAGGACCAAATTGAAGGAGACGAAAACCTGGAAGCATTTATGCGGCCGCCGCTGAATGTAGCATATATGCCGATGAATAATGAAGAAGAACCATTTGATGAGCCGCTTGTCCGCCGGGCATTCAATCATGCTATTGATAAACAGGCATTGATTGACGGTTTTTATGAAGGTAATGCGGAGCCGGCCAAAAATATGCTTCCACCGACTATCGCCGGCTACAACGATGAAGTAGAAGGATATGAATACGATCCTGAAGCAGCGATTGATTTACTCGAAGAAGCAGGCTATGAAGAAGGAGAATTGACGATAGATCTGTGGACAATGGACAATCCGCGTCCTTATATGCCGGCTCCTCAGAAAATTGCAGAATCCATTCAAAGTGATCTCGATGAAATTGGTGTGACAGCTGAAATTAAAACAATGGACTGGTCCTCCTATCTTGAAGCGGCACAAAATGGTGAAATGCCTGCTTTCCTGATCGGCTGGATCGGGGATAACGGGGATGCTGATAATTTCCTTTATACCCTGCTTGGAACAGGCAGCGGAAACAACTATTCTAATTATTCAAATGAAGAGGTAGATGCAGTGCTGCGGGAAGCACAGGCGGAAACGGATGAAGAAGTCCGGGAAGAGCTGTACATGGAAGCTCAGGAGCTTCTCAATGAAGACGCGCCAACAGTACCACTTGTACACTACGAATCTATTTTGGCCGGCGTCGGCACTTTAGACGGGCACACACCGGCTCCTACCGGTTCTGAAAGCTTCACGGACGTGCAGTTTACAGAATAATCCATGGGCGGGGAGGCGGCTGCTTCCCTGCCTTCATTATTGTGAGGTGACTAACTTGTGCTCAACTATACCCTGCGTCGTTTAGGTTCACTCATTCCTGTGCTGATCGGGATGTCAATCATCGTGTTTTTTATTATCCGGGCTATTCCCGGCGATCCGGCTCAAACCATTCTCGGGGATAAAGCATCGGCAGCTGCCGTGGAAAATCTCCGCGAAGAGCTCGGCTTAAACGACCATATTATAATTCAATATTTCAGCTACATGGGAGACCTTCTTACTGGAGATCTCGGAACGTCCATCCGAACCGACTCATCCATCAGCGCTGATATTTGGCCTTATTTAGCAGCCACCATAGAACTTGCTTTCGTGGCACTTCTTATTGCGGTAATTGTTGGTGTTAATGCAGGAATTCTCAGCGCCTGGTTTCAGAATTCCATTTTTGATTATACAGCTATGGTCATTGCTCTGATCGGTGTATCCATGCCGGTGTTCTGGCTTGGGTTAATGGAGCAGTGGATATTTGCACTCGAATTAAACTGGCTGCCGTCTATCGGTCGTGACTCCGTTCGGAATCCAGTAGAGCCGATTACCCACTTATACTTAATAGATACCCTCCTGCAGGGAAATATGGAATTATTTATCGAAACAATTCGACATATTCTTCTTCCGGGTATTGCGCTTGGCACGATCCCTATGGCAATAATTGCAAGAATGACGAGATCAAGCATGCTCGAGGTGATGCGTTCCGATTATATCCGGACCGTCCGGGCAAAAGGGCAAAAAATGTTTGTAGTTGTGTATAAGCACGCGTTGAAAAACGCCTTTATCCCGGTACTAACGGTAATCGGGCTTCAAACCGGGCTGCTGCTCGGCGGGGCCATATTGACCGAGACTATCTTCAGCTGGCCAGGTATTGGTCGGTATGTCTATGAATCTATTCAATACCGGGATTATCCGGTTATTCAAGCCGGAATCCTTGTTATCGCGACTATTTTTGTGCTGGTCAACTTAGTGGTGGACCTGCTCTATGCTGCATTTGATCCTAGAATTAAATATTAATTAATCGTTTAAAAGGGGGGACCCCTCATGCCCGAACCGGCAAAAGAAGTAAATCCTGCACCGATCGAGGTGTCTGCCGATGATGGAGACGGCTCTATTCTTAAAGAAACATGGCATGGTTTTAAGAAGAATAAGCTCGCTCTCGTCGGATTTGGAATCGTACTGTTCTTTATTATTTTAGCAGTTCTTTCCAACATCATTGCGCCGGAAGGAATAAATGAACAAAAATCGGCAGACCGCCTGCTGGCTCCATCTGCTGAATACTGGATGGGCACCGATGACTTTGGCCGCGATATCTTCAGCCGTATTCTGCACGGTGCCAGGCTTTCACTTACAGTTGGATTCTTTGCAGTAGCAGGATCTGTTATCATCGGTACATTCTTTGGGATTATTGCGGGCTACTATGGACGTTGGATCGACAGTATCATTTCCCGGATGTTTGATATCCTGCTTGCCTTTCCGAGTATTTTGCTTGCGATTGCTATTGTAGCCGTGCTGGGACCATCTCTTCAGAACGCACTTATAGCAATTGGGATCATAAATGTTCCTACCTTTGGCAGGCTTGTGCGCTCAAAGGTACTTGGATTAAAACAGGAGGAATACATTCAGGCAGCACACTCTGTCGGAATGAAGGACCGTAGAATTCTCACCTTTCATATTCTGCCGAATTCACTGGCACCGATCATTGTTCAGGGAACACTATGTGTCGCGACGGCCATTCTGGAAGCAGCAGCCCTCGGCTTTCTTGGGCTTGGAGCGCAGGCTCCTTATCCAGAGTGGGGTCGCATGCTGAGTGATTCACGACAATACTTGCAGCAGGCGCCATGGACCGTATTCTTTCCTGGACTGGCCATCATGCTGACAGTCCTCGGCTTTAACTTGATGGGGGATGGGCTGCGGGATGCGCTTGATCCGAAGATGAAAGAATAAAGAATTAAATATGGAAAGAAAAGCTGCCTCGAATTTTTCGGGGCAGCTTTTCTGATGGTAATGGCAGCAGGAAAAATGGATATCGTTTGTCGTGTCGGGAAAAGCAGGACGAGAGGTGGAAATCGGACCGCTTCGGTGGAAACGAGACCCGGAGGCGGGAAACCAGGCGGTGGCGGGGGAAACTTAGCAGGAACAGCGGAAAAAGAAGAGCGCAGCGGTGGAAAGGCAGCGAGGAAACGTGGAAACCGTCCGTCAAAACCGAAAAGCCTCATGTAAGGTGGATATCACTCAGCTGTGGTGGAAAAAGCAGTGCAGCGATCAGCTATGCAGCAATATCCATCCAGCAATCACCTCCAGCATTCCCCTTTCCTAACAAAAGAAACAAAAGCAGACACAATCAAAATTTCTCAAAACTTATTTAACCATTTTTACATAAATTTACGGTACAATAGAAAACATCTTTCGTTTTTCAAAGTTTCCATGGGGAAAGGTTGCTAAACTATGAATATAAATACTGCGGCATCTACGCCTATTTCACGCGGCCGGCGGCTCTGGATGGCAGTTATGCTGGGCTCGCTTGCTGCATTTGGTCCGCTGACCATTGATATGTACTTGCCCAGCTTTCCGGCAATTGCCGACGATCTTGAAACGAGTGCTTCTCTCGTACAATTAAGTTTAACTGCCTGTCTGCTCGGGCTTGCAGGCGGGCAGCTGGTAATCGGCCCGCTCAGTGATGGAAAAGGGCGGCGGGGACCAATGCTTTTCTGCATTTTAATTTACATTATTGCTTCTATATTATGTGCCCTTGCTCCTTCGATCTGGTTATTGATTGCGATGCGTTTCGTTCAGGGTTTTTCGGCATCAGCAGGAATCGTTATTTCTCGTGCGGTGGTGCGTGATATGTATTCTGGGCACGATTTGACGAAATTCTTTGCTCTGCTTATGCTCGTGAACGGGCTTGCCCCTATTCTTGCGCCTGTATCCGGTGGAATTGTGCTTGAAGTGACGACCTGGCACGGGGTGTTTGTGGTTCTGAGTATTATTGGAACAATCATGCTTGCAGCTACGTTTTTTGCATTGCCGGAAACGCTGCCAAAGCAGAATCGTCAGACAATGAATTTGAAAAAAACGATTTTGACTTTCGGCGACCTTGTGAAGGATCGATCGTTTGCGGGCTATGCACTGACGCAGGGACTTGTGATGGCGGGCATCTTTGCGTATGTGTCAGGTACTCCTTTTGTTTATCAGGATATTTATGGAGTATCTGCACAAACCTTCAGCATTCTATTTGGAATGAACGGACTCGGCTTAATCGCAGGAAGCCAGTTGACCGGACGGTATGCTGGACAGATTTCGGAAAAAAAGATGCTGTATGCCGGCCTGCTCCTGTCAAGCGTGTCTGCGGTATTTTTATGTATAATGGCTTGGCTGCAGGCACCGCTGTTGTTTATCGTGCTGCCGATCTTTTTTATCGTTTCGTGTATAGGTGTGATCGGGACGACAAGCTTCTCACTGGCAATGGAAACACAGGGGCACCGGGCCGGAAGTGCTTCTGCGCTTCTTGGATTGCTTCCGTTTGTACTTGGAGCTGCGTCTGCACCGCTGGTCGGCATTAGCGGAGAGTCGACGGCAGTTCCGATGGGTATGGTCATTATGATTTCGAATGTAGGAGCTCTCGCTTCGTACCGGTTTCTCGTGAAAGAGTAAATGGCAGCTGGCCCTTTCTTCTTCCCTGAGCATGACCTGGCAAGCCTTGTGTTCACGTATAAATTCTGCTGATTATGGTGATAATGTTTCCGGATGACTTATACCGGGAGGCAGAAATTCATGGCAGAAGCAGTGTACGAACAAGAACCGAAACAAAAGAGCGTCCTTTGGGACTGGCTGACGACCGTTGATCATAAAAAAATTGCAGTTTTATACTTAGTAGCGGGGACCCTTTTCTTTATTAAAGCTGGTTTAATGGCATTGTTTATGCGGATCCAGCTGATGTATCCTGAAAATGATTTCCTAACCGGCCAGACATATAATGAATTGATGACGATGCATGGAACGATCATGCTTTTTTTGGCTGTTACGCCACTTATTTTTGCATTTATGAATTACATTATTCCGCTTCAGATCGGAGCAAGGGATGTGGCCTTTCCATTTGTCAACGCACTGGGATTTTGGACATTTTTGTTCGGAGGTTTTCTTCTCAGCCTGAGCTGGTTTTTTGGAGGGGCCCCGGACGCAGGATGGACGGCGTATGTTCCTCATTCAGCAAGAGAATATGGCAGCCTCGGAATGGATTTTTATGTGCTCGGTCTCCAGATCTCCGGACTCGGGACACTTGTTTCCGGTATTAACTTTATCGTTACTATTATAAATATGCGTGCGCCGGGGATGACGATGATGAGGATGACTCTTTTCTGCTGGACGAGTCTGGTGGTCTCCATCTTAATTGTGTTTGCCTTCACTCCGCTTGCAGCTGGACTTGCGATGCTTATGCTCGACCGGATTTTTGGGGCTCAGTTTTTCACCATTGATATGGGAGGAAGCGCACTTATTTGGCAGCACATTTTCTGGATTTTCGGCCATCCGGAGGTTTATATTTTAATGCTTCCGGCATTTGGGATTATTTCTGAAGTACTTCCCGCATTTTCAAGAAAACGATTGTTCGGCTATACCGCGATGGTTTTTGCCACTTTGCTTATCGCATTTCTTGGCTTTATGGTCTGGGTTCATCACATGTTTACCGCAGGCATTGGGCCGATTACAAACGCAGTATTTGCCCTTTCCTCGATGGCCATTGCGATTCCGACAGGAGTGAAGGTCTTTAACTGGCTGTTTACAATGTGGGGAGGAAAGGTGACCTTTAACACGTCGATGCTCTGTGCCTCTTCTTTTATTCCCACATTTACACTTGGCGGAGTGACAGGTGTTATGGTTTCTATGGCACCTGTGGATTACTTGTATCACGATACTTATTTTGTGGTAGCCCACTTCCACTACGTATTTATCGGAGGGATCATTCTTGGACTGTTTGCTGGTCTTTATTACTGGTATCCAATTATGTTTGGGCACAAGTTAAATGAAATATTAGGCCAGATCATGTTCTGGCTGATGTTTACGGGACTGCATCTTACCTTTTTTGTGCAGCATATTCTTGGTGTCATTGGAATGCCGCGCCGATATTTCACTTATCTCGACGGGCAGGGGCTGAATGGCTATAATTTCGTTTCTACGATGGGGACGTTTCTGATGACAGCCGCGATCCTGATGCTGTTGATTAATATTATATATTCCGCTTTAAAATCCGAACGGATTACAAATGCCGATCCCTGGGATGCCCGGACACTTGAATGGGCCGTTCCGATTCCTGTTCCGGAGTATAATTTTGCCCAGGTTCCACAGGTCCGTGCGCTTGATCCGCTATTTTATGAAAAAGTTCATGGCGACGGAAAAATGAAGCCGGCAGAGCCTCTCGGAGACATCCATATGCCAAATGGTTCCATTCTGCCGCTGTTGATCGCATTCGGATTATTTATATGGGGATTTGGATTGATGACGCTCAACATTGATGATCTGATTATTAATCCTTTTATCATCATTGGAGCAGGAGTTCTTCTTACTTTCGGTTCGATGCTTGTCCGTTCTATTAAAGAGGATCACGGCTTTCACATCCCCTTAGCGAAAGTGGAGCAGGAAGAAAAAAATAGAACGGACTCGATGTAATCAGATAAGTGTCATAAATTGTGATATAATGCTGACAAAATGATAAAATGAGGCATGATTACTCTTTTCTTAGGATGACAAAAAAGAAAGGAACATATTGTTATGACACAAATGAACATAAGTGAAGCATTTAAAAAATCTCTTATATTAAAAGCAGTCGACCATACAAGAATTGGAATCACCATCACGGATCCGTCACTGGAGGATAATCCGATTATTTATGTAAATGACGGATTTACTGAAATGACCGGATATCCTGCCGAAGAGTCCCTCGGAAGGAATTGCCGTTTTTTACAGGGAGAGGATCGGGATAAAGGGGCCATTAAACAATTAAAGCAGGCCATTAACAATAGGTTATCCACCAGTGTCGAGCTGCTGAACTATAAAAAAAATGGAGAGCAGTTTTGGAACGAAATCTACATTGAACCGCTCGAAATGGATGGTAAATCTTATTTTCTCGGTGTACAAAAGGATATAACAAAACAAAAGCATTATGAACAGGACTTAGCTTTGTCCAAACAGCAGGTTTCAAGCTTATCGACTCCGATCGTACCAATTACCGATGATATTGCCATCCTGCCGGTGATTGGGGACCTCTCCTATGACCGTTTCGAAATTATTTCCGATAAGATTGCACAGTCGTATTCGAAAATGCATTACAGCTATTTGATTTTAGATTTATCCGGAATGGAGGATTATGATGATCAGGTGGTGGACAGTATTATAAATCTCTGCAAACTGCTGAAACTGCTTGGAGCGGAGTTGATCATCACCGGAATTCATCCGCGGCTCTCGATATCTTTAACCACCAGAAATATCTCACTGCCACTGATTAAAACGGCAACAAATGTAAAGGAAGTACTGAAGTCATTTAATATAATGGTGTAAACTGAGGCGGGGACAAATCAAAAATTGTGTCTTGAAAGACGAATATTACATTCTTTGAATGAGAAAACAGGTCCATGGCGTAGTCAAAATGCGAAGACTCCTGGTCGATTAAAACCGGCCACGTCCTGTGCGTCGAGGAACAGCACGAGTCTCAAGACGCCACAGGCAGTGTTTTTTCTGCCGAGGAGGCTTGAGCCGTGCCAGCGGAAAGCGAAGCGTTTTGACGGAGCATATGTTGAAAACTCATAATGAACAAACAATCCAGACAGATTCAGTAGAATCATCTGGATTTTGCAATAAATAATATACTTTTATCCCGCCCTTTTATGATTCCATTATAGAACTGATTGAAGCATGTCACATCCTGCATTTGATAATCAAAAATGTCCGGACGAATGTGCCCGGACAATATTCTGAGGATTAACGATCTTTATTTTTCATATCTCCAATATCATTTTGAAGGTCGCCCTTGAGCTTGTCCTTTTTTCCTTCGCGCTGCATCTTTGAATCGCCTTTGGCATTGCCTGTCTGGTCTTTTGCTTCGCCGCGCACTCTGCTGACAGCGCCTTTAATTTTATCACTCCAGCCTTCTTTTCCGGCCATGTGAAATCACCTCATTTGTTAGTATTAACTCCCGTATTCCCTGTTCCGGGCTCATCGCAAACGTTCTTTTTACATATAAGATGCGATTTTATTAAGCAGGTTATCATTTTTAACGAAAACACCGAGGTGGGTCTGTATATATATTTTTGCTTCTGATTCGCCGCCGGGGCTGTAAGTTTCGATTGGTTCCATAACATTATCATCGAGCCGATGGAGTAATTTGAGCACATAAGGATTGAAATCGGTGGCATCCTTCCAGCGCTTACGAAATGTACTTGTGGCACCATGCTCTAAAAACTCCAGAATTGCTTTATCAAACAGCATAAAAGCAGATTGTTCGTCGTATCGCTTCAATAATAGCTTCGCTTCTTTCAACTGTTTTTCTTCAAGAAGCAGAGGAAGGAGCTCATAGCGGACACCTTGATTATCATTTGGATTCAGCTCAAGCATTTCTTTAAATATCTCCGCTGCATCCCCCGGATTTTCCGTGCCGCGCAGAAAGATTCCATAGTCATACATTGCTCTCATAAAAGGGCGGGTATCCACAATACCCCAAAAATCTCCTTTGTTTTTTTTGAAAAAAGCTGATCCTAGAAATTTTCTGCCGGCTGCCACCGCCTGGGAATAAAAATGAGCTACTTCTTTTTCACTTTCTGCTCGTATTGCTTTTAAGATATAATAATCAGGCAGGTCCGGCTCTTTCTTGTGAATTTTATCTATTTTCGCCTGATCATCTGCTAAAAGAGCTTCGTACAAGCTAAGCTGTGCTTGTTCTTTTTTGGTCTTCATCTGTATCGAATTTTTTTCCGTAGGGTTAAACGAATCGATATCTTCCCCACTGTCCACATGCTGCTCAGCAGCTTTGGTCATGTCATACATCATTTTTTCCTGGCTGATGGTTTGCCGATATTGCGACAGCATGATGTCTGTCTCGCTTGCCGGTTTCCTCAAGAAATCATGCGGGAGAGATGCCTTATTGTCGACAATTCTCCGATACATTTTACTGACCGTGTGATTGGAGATATTATATTTTTCAGCAATTTGTTTTTGAGTAAGTCTTGAAAAAATATATTCAAGCGCTGCTGCATAGGATGCAGGGTTTTTAATGAGTGGTGCATTATCATAGCAGAACCTTTCCCAGACTGCCCTTGTTTCCTCCATTTTTTTACTGGATGGGTTGGCCTTCTCGAGAAATAGCTCGAAAACCTCTTCTTCTGCTGGTGATAATCCGGGGGCCTCTCCAGCAGAACGTTCATAACTATTAATGATAGGCACCAGCTCTTGAAATACGAGTGGGAGATTTTCATTAAATAGATCTTCTGGTTTCACCGAATGTTTATCTGCTAGTCGTTTGACGGCCAGCTGGATTCCGTCCGCGCAGTCTTTTTCAATAATAAAGCCTCCGAAAAACAAATAATTCTTGTCTTTTACCGGTAAGAGATGTCCTAATATCAGGAGCTCTTCTGGAAGAGTCTTATAAAAAGGGGATAGCTCTATATGGTAGTTTTCTGCTGTCCATAGATCTATAACCTCGGCCCGCCCCTCTTTCGTTTGGGTAACCATGTATACGGAAGCCGGCGATTCACGCCAGCCCTGAAATAATCTTGTCATACGCGGGTGATTCTTTATTTGTGAAATACTTTCGCTTAGATGCTCAGCCTCAGGAGAAGTTCCGAACAACAGGTCAGCCGCGGATAAGTTTTCTAAGGAAAACGTGTATTCTTCCGGCAGACTTGGATAATGATAATATTTCTGATAAAAAGAATTCAAAAGTTCTAACTCGCCCTCGACTGCAAATTGCCTTAGGTATTCCTGAACCTCTAATATTTCTCCCTCGCTGTATACAGGCAGAGAGCTTATCTTGCCGCAGCACTTCTTATATTTTTTTCCACTTCCGCAAGGGCAGGGGTCGTTTCGGCCTGTTGTCATGACTACGCCTCCTTTTCAAGTTAGTGTACCACGAGAAAGTGACTATTATTGAGTGCGAATTGGTAATACGCATTTTTAAAAGTTGAACTATTCAGCTGCTCTTTTTCCAAAGATTGGCGGACATGAGGTTCGCTAATTGCCTAAATAGCAGGGAATTCAGCTTGCTTTTTGGCCGATTACGGAACCCAGGTCCGGCAAAATCTTAAAACAAGGCTTTTAGGAGCAAATAGCGGAATCAGTGGCCTGAGAACCGGCTGTGTCTGCCCGCCAGACTTTTTCCTTAGAAGCCCAATTGCTGTATATATGATATCATGAATGAAAAAGGATTTTGGGGAGGAAAAGTGGGATGCCAACAATTTTGTCTTATGTCGAACCACCAGAAGATGTACTTTCAATGATGAAGGAAACGTGTGAAGTTATTGTCGAACGCCCAAAACATAAAGAGGCTTTTGAAGAGGCCCTTCAAAAAGCAGACGGGCTGTATGGCTCTGGTTTACAGGTCAATGCAGAGCTGCTTCAAAAAGCACCGCAATTGAAAGTTGTGAGTAATGTTTCTGTAGGTTACGACAATCTAAACATAGAAGATATTTACAAACAAGGAGTAATAGCGACACACACACCAACGGTATTAATTGATACGATGGCAGATACGATGATGGGATTAATGCTGGCAACCGCCAGAAGAATGCCGGAAATGGACAGGCTGGTGAGAGAAGGGAAGTGGGTGAAACCTACCAGCCCGGAATGGTTCGGCGTCAACGTCAGCCGCAAAAAGCTCGGAATTATCGGAATGGGGCGAATTGGTGAAGAAGTGGCACGCCGGGCAGGAATCGGCTTTCATATGGACGTCGTATATTACAACCGGAGGCAGCGCCCGGATGCAGAAGAACGCTGTGGTGCTTCCTACGCCGAGTTAGATGATCTTCTGAAAACGTGTGATTTTGTCATGGTTCTGACACCGCTCACTGAGCAGACGAAGCATCTTATCGGGGCGCGCGAGTTCGAATTAATGAAGAAGGATGCTATTTTCCTAAACGGAGGCCGCGGACCGGTAGTCGTTGAAAATGATTTAGTAAAAGCACTGCAAAAAGGGGATATCCTGGCTGCTGGGCTTGATGTGTTTGATAGGGAGCCGCTTGGGGAAAAAAGCCCGTTCCAAGAGCTGGATAATGTTGTGACTCTCCCGCATATCGGCACAGCCACCCACGAAACCCGCCATGCAATGTTTGTAGATGCGGCAGAGCAATGCGTTGACGGCGTTCACGGACGCACGCCGGCACATGTTATTCCGGGGTAAGAACGCACTTATGTTAAATGACGAGATCAGGCACCTTCAAGGCGGAGGTGCCTTTTCCAATTAAAAACCCCTGTGCAACATCACAACGATGCTCACTCAGCCAGTCCCACTGTTCCTCTGTTTCCACCCCTTCAGCAACTACCATCATGTCAAGATCATGGGCAAGGGAAATAATAGCTTTTGTTATAGATGCTTTCTCTATATTAGAGGTGAGATTTTTAATGAATGACCGGTCGATTTTAACGACGTCAAGTGGCAGCTCCTCCATATAATATATAGAGGAATACCCTGTTCCAAAATCATCAAGCGACAACTGAAAGCCATATTTTTTCCACTTTTTCAGGATAGGTATAACGTCAATTAAATTTTCCCCTGCGGTTGATTCCGTTAATTCAATTGTAATTAACGACGGGTTTATTTGGTAGCGGTCGACTATCTTTACAACTTCGTCCGCAAAATCATCACGCTGGAACTGGCGGAAGGAAACGTTGACACCTACAGACCAAACCTCCTCCCCGTTATCTATTCTGTTCTTTAGAGTCCTGCAAGTTTCTTCAAGCACCCAGCGGCCGACCGGGTGAATCAAACTGGAATTTTCTGCTGCTGGAATGAAATCCACAGGTGACACTGGCCCCCATTCTGGATGGTCCCAGCGCAGGAGCGCTTCAAACCCAAAAGGCTGGAGACCATCCATGGCAATCTGCGGCTGATAAATGAGATGAAGCCTTTGCTGCGCCAGGGCAGTACGTAAATCTTTTTGCATTTTAATGCTTCGCCACACTTTGTTTGCCACGAATTCATTATACATTTGAAAAGAAGAACCAGCTTTTTCTTTGGCATGATCCAGAGCGAGGGCAGATTGCTGCAAAAGCTGTTCAACATCGTAGAGCCTTTCTGGAAGATAGTCGCTTCCGCCAATACTGCACTCTAAAAATATTGTTTCCTGCCCGATGGAAAAGGAATCTCGAAATAAGGCAATAATTTCGCGCGGGAAATTGTTTATATTTTCGCCAGGCTGAAGTTTTTGTAAAAAAGCGAACTCATCCCCATTCATTCGAAAAACGAGCGTTTGTTTATTTTCAAGCCTGCGAAGACGATTGACATATTCAGTCAATACAATATCCCCTGCGCTGCGGCTGAAATATTGATTTATTTGCTTGAATTCGTCGATATTGATGATATATAAACGGAAAGACTTCTCTGCTTCTATCCATTCGGCCGCTTTTCTGCGGAGACTATGACGGTTTTGAACGCCAGTTAAATCATCGTAAAAGGTTTTGGTATACAATTTTTGCTGGAGTGTGAAGCGCTGGTATAAAGTAATACCATAAAGAATAAGAAGTGCATCAAAAAAGAGAATGCCCAGCCATTCCATCGCTTCATAAAATAAGAGAAAGCTGAGTACCGCACTTGGAAGCAGGAGAGCTCCACGTACGGTCGTTATAAATAAAGAATCTATAGAAGGTCGGTTATGTAAAATAAAAAATTGATAGCCAGCCATAAGTGTACTTGCAGTCACTGCGGCTGCCCATACATAAAAAGCAACAATTAATAAGAGTTCAGCATTGTACACACCTGTCTCATAAACACCTGCAGAATCAAGAAGGAAATGAAGTACGAAGCCGGTTATTGCATAAATGAACGATTGCAATAAAATTTCGTCAAAAAGCACGGAGTGGAAAAAATAAAATAAAAGTAAAAGGAAGGTACCTGCTGATAAAATGAAAAAAGCGCTGGGAAGGTCCATTAAAAGTATCGCACTGTAAAAAATAATCGGAGATAACGCAGAGTATATCTTATAATCCATCGCCAGAGGACTTCCCGCCAGCCCAACAAGTACATATGATAAAATAAGCCACCATTTCAGATCCCCGCTGGCGGTGCTGCCAAAGGAAGAAAAAGTGCCGTACAAAAGCAAAACAATCGTCAGCAGGGTGAATAAAATCACGAGCTGGCTTTTCAAACGGCCATTTTGCTTCATTTCATGCAATGGCTGACGGATCATGCTCCTCTCTTTCATTCCGCATTCCTCCTTTGCTAGTCTATTAGTACTATTATAGCTCAATAATTCGAGTAATAAAATAGTAGACTGTCGAAGAATTGCGTTGTATTGGTGTACATGGCGTTAAAGGAATGAATAAAGAACGTCCAATGATTGTGGGATTATGAGGGGGGCCTGGCCCCGTTTTTACAACGGGGCCAGGCCGGGTATTATTGGTTACGGGCGGCTTTCGCCAGCTTCTTAAAATGGGGGTGCATCACTGCATACAGCTCCCGGAACGTTTCATAATACGCTTCATATTCCTCATGAGCCTGCATGTTAGTACAAATGACTTCCTTCATTGGGACTGAATCAGCGATCGCTTCCAATGAGGAAACGGCTCCAACGGATTTAAGTGCATACCAGGCGGCGCCCCAGGCGGAGCTCTGATGACTGAGTGGCACGTGGATATCCTTGCCGAAAATGTCAGCCAGCATCTGCAGCCATAAAGAAGAACGGGCAAAGCCGCCGCTCGCGTAAACCTGTTGAGATTCTCCGCCGAGCCGGTTCACAGTATTAAATATTTGATACAGGTTAAAAATTACCCCCTCCATCCCGGCTCGGACAAGGTGCGGGCGCTTATGTATCATCGAGAGGCCAACATACGAGCCGCGTGCATCCGCATCCCAGTAGGGCGCGCGTTCACCATTCAAATAGGGAAGAAATAAGAGACCTTCTGCACCAGGGCGAATCGCAGCGGCTTCCTTCGTCAGTGCCTCAAGGTCAAGGGAAGCAGCGTTCACTTCATCGTGCTCGTGTTGAAATAATTCTTTGAGCCATTGAAGCACCACTGCTCCATTATTAGTCGGGCCACCCATTACCCAGAGGTTTTTATCGACGGCATAGCAGAAAATTTCTTTTTTATCATCGGTCACAGGCTCCGTAGTCATCTGGCGGATGGCCCCGCTCGTTCCCACGGTCAGCGCTGAAGCCCCAGGCTGGATTGCCCCGATGCCAAGGTTTGCCAGAGGCCCGTCACTGCCGCCTATCACAATGGGAAGTGACGGGGAAATACCCATCCGTTCAGCAGCAGCCTTGTCAATACTGTTTAACTGATATTCCGGGGGCACCGGACGTGAGAGCTTGTCTCTTGAAATCCCCGCTAGACGAAGAGCGTCCTCATGCCAATCAAGGCTGAAAATATTAAAAAATCCATTAGAGGAAGCAACTGAATAATCTACAACAGACTCTCCGGACCAGTGCCACAGTAAATATTCCTTCATGGAGAAAAAGTAGCTCGCATTAACATACGGTTCATACTGAACTCTTTTCATCCAGGCAAGCTTCAGAATTGGAGACATAGGATGGAGAGGGGTGCCGGTTTCTAAATATATCTTATCTGTCCCGTCTTTTTTCCATTCATCTGCAATCTCGCTGCTGCGTCCGTCCGCCCATGTGAGAAGTGGGGAAAGTGCAAAACCTTCTCCATCACAGCAAATAAGAGAATGCATCGCGGTGGACAAGCCCATCGCATGAAGCTCGTCGGCCGCGATCCCGCTGGAGTTGATGACTGCCTTAACTGCGGTTTCTGTCTGGACACGGATATTTTCCGGATCCTGCTCGCTCCGGCCCGGACGGGGGTGCATCGTCGGGAAGCCGCGCTCCACTTCAGCGACTACCTTTCCATCGATCGAAAAAATAACGGCTTTTGCACTTGTAGTACCTATATCAAGACCTAATACATACTTTTTTTGCATGGTTAAACCTCTTTCTTTTCTTCCTTACACACGCTTTCGTGATATGGCCTGGCGCATGTTTTGAAGAGATGTAGTCATAAGCTGCTGGCGTTTTTTCGCCACGTTTACAAACAGCGCGTCAATGATGCTCAGCTGAGCCAGCCGGGAAGCCAGTGCCTCAGATCGGAACTCTGTTTCTTGAGAAACGGTATATAAAGGAATATCAACTTTCTCACTGAGCGGTGATTTAGCAAGTGTCGTAATTCCAATTGTTTTTGTGCCTTTTTCTTTGACGAGATCAAGAATTTCAAGCATATCCCGGTTAGAGCCGGAGTGGGAAATGAGTACGGCAACGTCCTTTTCTGTAAGCTGGGATGCGGACATGATTTGAAAATGTGAATCCTGGTATGCATAGGTAGTCAGGCCTGTGCGCATAAATTTGTGGTGGGCATCCATCGCAATAATCCCGGAGCCGCCGTTGCCATAAAATTCAATCCGGCCGGCTTCAAGTAAAGCGCTTACAGCGCACTGGAAATGCTCCTGCTGAAAAACCTGAAGCGTATCCTCAAGTGTCCGGATATTTGATTTAAAAACTTTTTCTGCGATGTCTCTTTCATCATCATCCTCCTGAATCGTTTCGTGAATGTCTTTAATAGGAGAAACAATCTCAGAGGCGAGGGCAATTTTCATCGCCTGATATCCTTTAAATCCAAGTCTTTTGCAAAAACGAAAGACTGTAGCTTCTGCAACACCTAAATCATCTGCAACTTGACTGATGGAAGAATGAACTATTTCCTGAGGCTGTTCCATAATATAATCAGCAATCCGTTTTTCTTTTTCGCTGAACAAAGAGTAGGACGACTTAATTCTCGGCAAGCAGTGTTTTGTCATAGGCTTCCTCCTGCGTCATGTAATGGCTTACTTTATAGTATAGCGAATTATAACCAATAAAAAAATATTTTTCACAAAAAAGGGTTGTAAAAGAAATTTTTTATTATATAATTAAGTCAAAGAAAATTAATTTCACAAAACATAAAATAAACGAAATAAGCTTTCGTCTGGGAGAGTATTGAAAGGAGCCGCTATTTATGAGACTAGGAATGATCGGCCTTGGAAAAATGGGTTTTCAATTAACGGAAAATTTACTGGAGAAGCAGCATGAAGTGGTGGCCAATGACACGAATCAGGAGCAGCTGGAAGCCATTGCAGAAAAAGGCGCAGAAAAAGCGGAAACCTTGGAAGCGCTTGTAGAAAAGCTAAATAAGCCCAGAACCGTATGGGTGATGGTGCCGGCGGGAGAGATCACAGACAAAGTAATTAATCAGCTGGGTGAATTACTCGATAAAGGCGACACAATCATTGATGGAGGCAACTCTAACTACAAACAGACGTTGGCAAGAGGCGAGTCCTTACAAGAAAAAGGAATCGACCTCGTTGATTCCGGAACAAGCGGCGGTGTCAGCGGTGCCAGAAACGGTGCGTGTCTGATGGTTGGCGGCAGAGAAGAAACCGTTCGTTCTATCGAAAGCATTTTTGAGGATGTGACCGTTGAAAACGGCTATTTGTATACTGGAAATCCGGGCAGCGGACACTTTTTGAAAATGATTCACAACGGCATTGAGTACGGCATGATGCAGGCGATTGCCGAAGGGTTTGACATTTTGGAGAAAAGCCCATTTGATTATGATTATGAAGCAGTCGCCCGCGTATTCAACAATGGCTCAGTAGTGCGCTCCTGGTTGATGGAGCTGACAGAGAGTGCCTTCAGCAAAGATGCAAGACTTGACGGCATCCGTGGAGTTATGAATTCTTCCGGTGAAGGAAAGTGGACCGTAGAATCAGCCCTTGATTTTGAAACGGCTGCTCCAGTTATCGCGTTATCCTTGATGATGCGCTACCGTTCCCAGGAAGATGACACGTTTACCGGCAAGGTGGTCGCTGCGCTCCGCAACGAATTTGGCGGGCATGATGTAGTAAAGTCTTAACCTGACATAGTTTGAAAGGCCGGCACCTTACCGGCCTTCATTATAAAAACAATATTAATATGGGGGAGAATAAGAAATGGCTAAGAAATTAATAGGTTTACTTATGGCAGCAATGCTGGTATTCGTTCTCGCTGCTTGCGGCGGCGGAGACGACAGTGAAGAAGAAAATGGCGGCGAAAATGACAGCGCTTCCGGATCTGGTGAAGAAGAAGGCGGCGAAGCAGAAAACAGCGGCGATGCCAAAACGATCCGCGCCGGAATTGGTCTAAATAATGAGCATCCACAATATATGGGTCTTGAGCGTTTTAAAGAGATTGTTGAAGAAGAAAGCGGCGGAAGCCTTGAAGTAGAGCTCTACCACAGCGGTCAGCTTGGTGACGACCGTTCGATGATGGAATCACTTCAGCTCGGCTCTCAGGAAGTCACTGTGCCTTCCACAGCTCCAATTGCAAACTTCGTACCTGAATATACAGTGTTTGATTTCCCTTTCCTATTTCCAACAGAGGAAGTAGCAGACGAAGTACTTGACGGGGAAGTTGGCACAAAGTTTCTTGACATGCTTGAGGATCAGCAAATGGTCGGCCTGGCATATTGGGAAAATGGATTCCGTGATCTTTCAAATAGTGACAGGGAAGTAGCAACTGCTGAAGATATGAAGGGACTCTCTATCCGTACGATGGAAAATGACCTTCACATTGATGCTTTCCGTGAGCTTGGCGCCAACCCTACCCCGATGGCATTTACTGAGCTGTTTACAGCTCTGCAGCAGGGAACGGTTGACGGCCAGGAAAACCCAATGTCTACGATTTATCTTGAAGGGTTTGCTGAAGTTCAGGATTACGTTTCTACAACACGCCACGTATACAGCCCGTTCGTATTTATGATGAGCAAACAGTTCTATGATGGACTTTCCGGCGAAGAGCAGACGATTGTAGAAGAAGCAGCAATCGAAGCTGGAGAATATCAGCGGGAAGAAAACCGTTCAGCAAATGAAGAATATGTTCAGGGACTTGAAGATGAGGGTGTTACAATTACCGAGGTATCAGAGGAAGATCGTGAAGAAATGGCAGAAATCGTTCAACCTGTCATTGACGAATATGCATCTGAAATCGGTGAAGACACCGTACAGGAAGTGTATGACGCAGTAGAAGCTGCCCAGGAGTAGTTTATGAGGAGGGCGGGGCCGGTCCAGAGCATTAAGCTGCTCCGGCCGGTCCTGCTTTTTCTATATAACCGTGGTGCAATTATAGAAAGGACGGATGAGCAGTGAAAAAAGAAATTATTATCCAAATCAGTGAAAATCAAACAATTACGGAGCTCAGTCAATTACTGCACCCCTATCAAGCAGAAATTTACCTGGAAAAGAAGGATGGCTCCCATATTATAGAAGTGAATTTAAAAAGCTTTCTCGGCTTAATTACGATGAGACTTCAAAACGGCGATAGAGTCAATGTACGCACCGAAGGAAAAGATGCAGAAAATGCACTTGAAGCGGTTGTGGAATATCTAACATAATGTCGAAGCCTGTAAAAAAGAAGATTGACCTACTATGAAACATGTATTATTATGATTTATAGTAAATAACAAAACTTGATTTTATAATGTAAAACAAAAATTGTTTTATGTAGTATTGCAGATAAGAAATTAGTATTTTTTCCAATTATGTAAGCGGTTCAATGAATGTAAGGTGGTGAGGAGAAATGAAAGCAGTTAAATACCTCGATGATCATTTAGAAGAAGTTCTGCTGGTTTTATTTACTCTGGTCATGGTTGTTGTCATTTCCCTGCAGGTATTTATGAGGTACGTGCTCGGCAGTTCATTATCCTGGTCAGAGGAGCTTGCACGTTATTGCTTTATTTGGCTTGTCTATATCGGCATCAGCTATGGTGTAAAAAAACAAAGACACATAAAAGTAGATGTGCTGCTTGTGCTTTTGAAAGAACGCGGCAAAATTATTCTCGGCTTAATTGCTAATTTATTATTTCTTGGCTTTGCCATTTTTGTTATTTTTGTCGGGTACGGCGTCGTAGAACAACAGATGGGATTCGGACAAACGTCACCGTCACTCAAGGTACCGATGAGTCTTGTATATGCGGCAACGCCGGTCGGCATGGCATTAACCTCTTTCCGGATTATTCAGCAGATGATCAAGCAGGTTCTTGCATTAATGGGTAAAAGAGAGTTCAAAGTAAAAACAGAAATGGATGAGGTTCTCGAATCCGGGGAAGTTCAGGAAAATCTTAAAGCCAGCGGTGTAGAGGTAAAATCAAAATAAGCTGGCAGGCTGAGAGGAGGAAGTTGGATTATGACTGCTGCAGTATTATTCGGAAGCTTTGCATTTTTTCTATTACTTAGTGTTCCCATCGGTATCGCGCTTGGTCTGGCAACACTTTTTTCCATTGTTTACTCTGGCTCCCTGCCGGTTGAATTTCTGGCGCAGGGGCTCGTTACTTCCGTAGATTCATTCCCGCTGATGGCTGTTCCGTTTTTTATTCTCGCGGGGGAAATCATGGGAAAAGGCGGAGTATCAGACCGGTTATTCCGGGTTGCAAATGCCATTGTCGGTAATAAAACCGGCGGATTTGCGATCGCAACGATCATTACTTGTATGTTTTTTGCGGCTATTTCGGGCTCTGCACCGGCAACGGTTGCAGCAATCGGGGGCATTATGATACCGGCGATGGTGCGACAGGGCTATGATAAGCGGTTTGCTACAGCTACCGTGGCAGCTGCAGGTTCACTCGGGGTTATCATTCCGCCGAGTATTCCGATGGTTATTTATGGTGTAACAGGAAGTACTTCCATTGGAGATCTATTTATCGCAGGTATCGTCCCAGGTATTATCGTGGCACTTGGACTTATTGCTTACGCGTATATTCATTCTAAGAAAAATGGCTACAAAGGAATGAATGAAAAAACAACCTTAAAAGGAATCGGTAAAGCACTGTGGGAAGCAAAATGGGCCATGCTCATCCCGGTTATCATTCTCGGTGGTATTTACGGCGGTATTTTCACGCCGACGGAAGCTGCGGTCATTGCGGTAGTGTACGGTTTGTTTGCCGGAGTGATCTTTTACAAAGAGCTTAAAATCAGAGATCTGCCAAAGGTATTCGGAGATGCAGCGCTTACTACAGCCACTGTGCTTATCATTGTCGGTACTGCTACGGCATTCGGAAGACTCCTGACGATCGAACAAATTCCGAATCAGGTCGCAAGCTTTATGATCTCTATTTCGGAAAATCCGATCGTCATTATCTTGCTGATTACAGTGCTGCTGCTGATCGTTGGCTGCTTCATGGACACGCTGGCGGCTATTATTATTCTGACGCCAATTCTGCTTCCGATCGCAACCCAGCTTGGCTATGATCCGATTCACTTTGGTATTATCATGATTGTCAACCTTGCTATTGGGTTTATCACTCCGCCGCTGGGTGTAAATCTATTTGTCGGGTCAGGTATCTCAGGGTTATCGATAGAAGCACTGTCTAAAGCGGTGATTCCTTATTTCATCGCGATGTTAATTACGTTGTTTATTATTATCTTTTTACCACAGATCTCTCTGTACCTGCTCGAATTTAAACAATAAGAAGCAGTGTGCGTCCTAAACGGTGTGACCAACTTATTGATACAGCACTTCCTGGGGGCTGTATCAAAAGTCTTTTCAAAAAATTTTAGTCCTCACTTTGGTGGTTAAAATCACACCAAAACAAGTTATCCCGTACCACTTTTATAGTGATACGGGATTATTTTTGGGATGAAGTTAATAGATTATCTTCTTTCGATACAGTTTATTTTTAATGATTAGAAAGTTTTTGTTGATTTCATCCCTGCAGGCGGACGCTTTCCGCGGGGCTTGTCTTCAACTAATTCTGTCTCAGCAAAGCTTCGCCAGAATGGATTTTCAGACTGCGCTGATCCCAACGGAGTCGCCGCCTTCTGTTCTTTTGAATTAAGTCATTTGCGTAGTCAAAATGCGAGACTCCTGGTCGATGAAAACCGCCACGTTCTTGGGCTGGTGCGGACAGGAGAGCCGTACTTTGATTTAAAACCTCTCTTTTTCGGCCAATAGCGGCACGAGTGTCCGGAGAACCTGTCCTGGCTGCCCGGAATACTTTTTCGCTAAGAAACCGCACGCTGCGGGCAGGAGGAAGCTTTCCACGAAAAGCGTTTCAACTGCCAAATGAGTCCAATGGAGTACAAATGTTGATCACAACAAAGAGGGGCTGTATCAAAAGCCCCTTTTTATAGAAAAAGTAGTATCCTAAATAGAAGATAGCAGGGGACAAGTCCGAAGACTCCTGTGGGAAGAGCAGCGGCTGAAGATCCGCCGGGCGCGGGTTTCGCCCGGTTAGCTGAAGCGCTGCCCACGGAAAGTGAAGGACTTGTCCAATGCTTTTTTACCATGCAAAAAGGGGCGAGTATCAATTATGATACAGCCCCTTGCTCTTACAACAATAGAATCTATGATTTCTGCTCAGCCATCGCTTTCTTACCAGCTTCAAGCACTTCGATAATTCGATCCGTGTCATACACACTTCCACGCCATGTGCCGCCGCTTACTTCCTGCAGCGCCGCCCACAGCCGAGTATCGTCAGGAAGGTCGTCATCGGGTGCCATCGCGGAATGGCTGCTTCGTCTCATTAGTTCAAGTTTTCCCTCTTCAGGAGATAGTTCATTTTCCTTCGTTCCGACAAAATGGATATGTCCCTCCAGCGCTCGTGTGTCCACACGTACATCAACAACATCCCCATCCTGAAGCTTTCCAATCGGTCCGCCTGCCAGACCCTCTGGTCCTATATGACCGAAGCAGGCTCCCGTAGAAACACCGGAAAATCTAGCATCGGTTAAAAGGGTTACATATTTTCCGTACGATAGGTGCTTCAATGCGGAGGTGAGCTGATATGTCTCCTCCATTCCCGTGCCTAACGGGCCGCGGCCGGTCACTGCCATTATGTCACCCTTTTTAATCGTGCCATCCTTAATGGCGCGTATTGCCGCTCTTTCTGTCGTAAAGACCTTCACGTTCCCACGGTGGTGATAGATTCCATTTTCATCAAGCACAGAAGGGTCGATGGAGGTAGATTTTATCACCGCTCCTTCCGGGGCTAAATTGCCGATTGGAAACGTCACCGTAGACGTTAAGCCGCGTTCAGCTGCCCGTTCCGGTGTCATAATGACTTCATCCGCGTCTACATTATCTTCCTCGAGAAGCCGCTGCTTCATCATCTTTCTGCGATCAGAGGCTTCCCACCAATCCAGTACCTCACCTAATGTCTGTCCGGTTACTGTCTTCACTGATTCATCCAGCAGATTTAAATGCCTGATCCGCAGCATAACCTCAGGTACACCGCCTGCTAAATAAACCTGGACCGTCGGGTGGTGAACCGGCCCATTTGGAAGGACACTGACAAGACGGGGCACAGTTTTATTGATTTCGCTCCAATCCTCTACGGATGGAATGGAAAGGCGTGCTGCATGGGCAATCGCTGGAATATGAAGCAATAGATTGGTAGATCCGCCGAAGGCGGCGTGAATAATCATGGCGTTGCGGACTGCTCCGTCAGTTAATATATCCTTCGTCGTTGTTCCCTCTTCCTCCAGCTTCATCGCAGCGCGGGCAGACTGTCTTGCCATGTCTTTCCAGATTTCCTGGCCGGATGGAGCAAGAGCGGAATGAGGAACAGACAGTCCCATCGCTTCTCCTACGACCTGAGCAGTCGCAGCCGTTCCGAGGAACTGACAGCCGCCGCCCGGAGTAGCACAGGCGCGGCAGCCGAGCTCCGCAGCTTCTTCCATAGTCAATTCATCGTTGGAATAGCGTGCTCCGATAGTTTGTACCTTTCCGGCATCTTCGCCTCTGGCCGGCGGCAGAGTGACACCGCCCGGAACGACAACCGTCGGGAGATTGTGCATAGAAGCAAGTGCGATCATCATTGCAGGAAGTCCTTTATCACACGTCGCAATTCCGACGACTGCCTTTCTTGTCGGCAGTGAGCGGATCAGGCGCCGGTACACCATCGCTGCATCATTTCGATACGGAAAGGAATCAAACATTCCAGTTGTTCCCTGCGAACGGCCGTCACACGGATCACTAACATAACCTGCGAACGGAATCCCGCCGAAATGACTGATTTCCTCCGCAGCCTCTTTCATTAGTAAGCCGACTTCCCAATGGCCGGTATGATATCCGAGTGCAATCGGTTCGCCATCTTCTCCTCTCATGCCGCCCTGTGTGCTTAATAGGAGAACCTGTTTTCCATTCAGCTTGCCGGGCTCCCAGCCCATTCCTACATTTTGGGAAAGACCGAACAGATTTCCGCTCGGAGAATTCTTGAGCATATTGCTGTCAAGGGGGAGTGAGCCCTCCGGACCCTCTGCTTTTGTCTGTATGTCATAGGCCCATTTATGAAGGGGCTCCATTAATTCTTTCAATGAAGAATACATAATAACCTCCTAAAATTAATTGTAAAAAGATTAATTGGAAAAGATTGATTTTAAAAGCGGTTTCATATAAAATACAAATTAATAGTAATAGGAAATTTAATTTTTGTCAATTTAATAGAACTGAGTTTTATAATATAAAACAATACAGAGGAAATGGATGAGGATAATGAAAATAACAAATTTAGAATGCTTTTTAGTCCCGCCGAGGTGGTGTTTTTTAAAAATTTCAACCGACGAAGGTATTGCAGGCTGGGGGGAGCCAGTTGTGGAAGGCCGTGCTGCAACCGTCAAAGCAGCAGTCGAAGAACTTAGTGATTATTTAATAGGAGAGAATCCGCTTCACATCGAAGATCACTGGAACAAAATGTACCGCAGCGGCTTTTACAGAGGCGGTCCTATCTTAATGAGTGCGATTGCAGGGGTAGACCAGGCTCTGTGGGATATCAAAGGTAAATATTATAACGCACCCGTTTATGAATTAATGGGTGGCGCGTGCCGTGACTCTATTAAAGTATATTCCTGGATTGGCGGGGACCGTCCGAGCGACGTCGGAAAAGCAGCAAAAGCGGTCGCAGACACAGGATTTCAGGCCATTAAAATGAATGGCACCGAGGAAATGCAGTACATTGATTCGTATTCCAAAATAGATGAAGTGCTGGAAAGAGTAGCAGCGATTAGAGAAACAGCAGGCAGGAACATCGGAATCGGGATTGATTTTCACGGAAGAGTACATAAAGCAATGGCAAAGGTTCTCGTAAAGGAGCTGGAACCCTACCGGCCGATGTTCATTGAAGAGCCTGTCCTTGCCGAGAACAACGAGGCACTCCGCGAAGTGGCAGCGCAGACGTCAACCCCGATAGCAACGGGCGAGAGAATGTACAGCCGCTGGGACTTTAAACCGCTGCTGGAGCAGGGATATGTGGACATTATCCAGCCGGATCTCTCTCATGCAGGCGGAATCACAGAGTGTAAAAAGATTGCTTCCATGGCTGAAGCATACGATGTGGCTCTTGCTCCGCACTGCCCGCTCGGACCCATTGCACTTGCTTCGTGCCTGCAGGTGGACGCTACTTCCCATAACGCATTTATCCAGGAGCAGAGCCTTGGGATTCATTATAACAAAGGTAATGACATTCTGGATTATGTAAAAGACCGCACAGTTTTTGAATACAAGGACGGGTACGTAACGCTCCCTAAAGGACCGGGTCTTGGAATTGATATTAATGAAGAGTACGTCCGGGAAAAAGCAAAGGAAGGGCATCAGTGGAAAAATCCAATCTGGCGCCATAAAGATGGAACGATTGCAGAGTGGTAAACTGCAGCTTTTCACAATACAAACGAGGTGACGAAACAAAATGGCTAAATATAAAGTAGTTATTACAGATTATGAATTTGCAACGTTAGCACCGGAGGAAAAGGTGCTGGCACAGGCTGACGTGGAATTTGTGAAAGCACAGTGCAAAACTGAAGAAGAAGTGATAGAAGCATGTCGTGACGCGGATGGCATCATTAATCAATATGCTCCGATATCAAGAGCTGTCATTGAAAAATTGGAGAACTGCAAGGTTATCTCCCGTTACGGAGTCGGGGTAAACACGATTGATATTGATGCGGCAACTGAAAGAGGAATCATCGTAGCGAACGTGACTGACTACTGCATGGATGAGGTATCCGATCATGCCCTTGCCCTCATTATGGCGTGCTCGCGAAAAGTTACGTTACTGAATAACGCTGTAAAATCCGGAAATTGGGATTATAAAGCTGGTGTTCCTATTTTCCGGCTTCGCGGGCGGACGCTCGGGCTTGTCGGATTTGGAAAAATCCCTCAGACACTTGCGGTGAAAGCGCAGGCGCTCGGACTAAAAGTTATTGCGCATGATCCGTATGTGAATAAAGAAACGGCACGTGAATTAAATACAGAGATCGTGGAGCTGGATGAATTATGTGAAAGGTCCGATTTTATATCAGTTCATGCGCCGCTGGTGGAAAGCACCCGCGGCATGATGAGTACCAGACAATTTTCTTTAATGAAAAAAGAGGCATTCATTGTCAATACCGCCCGCGGACCTGTTATTGATGAAAAAGCGCTGATTGGAGCGCTTCAGGAAGGTGAAATAGCCGGGGCCGGGCTTGATGTAGTGGAAGAAGAACCGATTTCCAGCGACAGTCCGCTGCTGGAAATGGACCAGGTGATTTTAAATCCTCACGTCGCCTGGTATTCAGAGGAATCACAGCTTGAACTAAAAACAAAAACAGCGCAGAATGTCACGGACGTATTAAAGGGAAGTTATCCGGCCTATCTTTTTAACGTGGAAGTCAAAAAGAATGAATCCGTGTTCGTGAAATAAATATTTGTGAAAGCCGGTGAAAGATGTGAGTAATACTCTTGATCTTAAAGGGATTATCCCTCCAGTGGTAACATTATTAAACCGTGATAAAACCATCGATGAGCCTGCAATGAAACAGCATATTAACGAATTAATTGAGAGCGGAGTTGATGGTCTGTTTTTCTTAGGGACCGGAGGAGAATTTGCTCAAGTACCGATTCACCTGCGAAAGCAGACAGCAGAGATTGCCGTCCGTGAAACAGCGGGCAGGGTGCCTGTTTTAATAGGTACCGGGACAGCCGGATATGAAGAAACAAAAGAATTATCTCTGCATGCGCAGCATGCGGGAGCAGACGCACTGGTTATCATCAATCCTTATTACTGGAATGTAAGTGAGGATCATCTCTTTTCTTATTATCAGTCTCTGGCAGATTCTGTTACTCTGCCAATCGTGCTGTACAATTTTCCCGGGGCAACCGGACAGGACCTGACCCCTGATTTTACCGTGAGACTTGCCAGTGGGATTCCATCGATTATTGGGATTAAAGAAACGGTGGATGAAGCAGGCCATATTAGAGAAATGATTATAAAAACAAAAGAGGTGCGGCCTGAATTTAAAGTGTTCTCGGGCTTTGATGACCATCTCCTCAATACACTGACACTTGGCGGCGACGGGGCCATTTCAGCCGGGGTGAATTTTGCGCCTGAGCTTCAGGTTGGAATTTATAATGCGTATCTGCAGAAGGATTTTGAAACGGCAGTTCATTTACACCGGAAGCTCGCCTACATTCCTCTTATGTATAAGCTCGATACTCCGTTTGTAAATGTGATCAAGGAAGCAATGCTGATTCGGGGAAAAGCTATTCAGCCACACGTCTTCGGGCCGGGGGAGACCCTCACTGATAAAACCAGAGGTGAACTAAAAGATTTACTGGCCAAAGCAGGTCTGTTGTCTTCAGCTGTCCGCTGAGCGGTTTCCAGCAAAGGAGGAAGGATAATGTCGATTATAGATGAACTTCTTGAGACGATTCCAGTACCAAAAATGATGAAGGTCCGGCAGTACTTTGATGATAAAGAAATCGCCGATGTCGCCGGAGAAACAGCCAGAGTTCTACAGCAGTCAGAGGCTCTGAAGAAAGTAAAACAGGGGCAGACTGTAGCGATAGCCGCAGGCAGCCGCGGCGTGGCAGATCTTCATATATTAGTGAGGGAAACCGTACGGGTCATCCGGGCAGCGGGCGGCGAGCCTTTTATAGTGCCTGCGATGGGAAGTCATGGCGGGGCAACCGGACCGGGACAGAAAGAAGTGTTAGAGGATCTCGGAGTCACTGAAAGCTTTGTAGAGGCCCCGATTCGAGCCAGCATGGAAGTGGTCCATGTAGGAGATCTTCCTAACGGTCTGCCGATTTACACTGATAAAAACGCCTTTGAAGCAGATCATATTATTGTCGTGAACCGCATCAAGCCGCATACCGCTTTTCGGGGAAAAGTCGAGAGCGGATTGATGAAAATGGTGACGATCGGCCTTGGTAAACAAAAAGGGGCGGAAGCGGCTCATTTATACGGCTTTAAGCATATGGCCGAGCATGTACCGGAAATGTGCAAAATTGTATGCCGTGAGTCCCCTATTTTATTAGGGCTCGGCACTATTGAAAATGCGTATGACAGGCCGGCTAAAATTGTCGCCGTCCCGGCCGGGCGGTTTGAGGAAGAGGAGCCGGAGCTGCTGCTCGAGGCAAAAGCACTGATGCCTGGTATTCTGGTCAACCCGATGGATGTTCTAATTGTTGATGAGATTGGCAAAGATATTTCCGGTGACGGGATGGACCCGAATATCACCGGCACCTTTGCCACTCCTTACGCTGAAGGCGGGGCAGACGCTTCTAAAGTTGTAGTGCTGCGGCTCACTGAAAAGACCCACGGCAATGCCAATGGCATCGGCATGGCGCACATTACTACTAAACAAGCGTTTGATCAAATCGAATGGCATAAAGGCTATGCCAATGCTCTCACCAGTACCGTTATTGATGTCGTCAAAGTTCCGATGGTGATGGACACTCCCGAGCTTGCTGTGAAGGCTGCGGTCAAAACCTGCAATGCCCTGGATATGAAAAAGGTCCGGGCCGTGAGAATTAAAAACACCCTTGATATTAAAGATATTTATGTTTCCGAAGCACTGGCAGAAGAAGTAAACGATCACCCGCAGATGGAGATTTTATCTGATCCCGAGCCTATGTTTCCAACAGGTTAATTGCATTGAAAACAGTTTTTCTGTTCATTTACAGTGCGCTCGTTTTCAGCTATGCCGGTACTATATTTATAAAAGCGGAAGGGCTCGAATATACGACGGGGCTGCTCGTCATTCTGGCAGTTTTAACATCGTTTCATAAAGCACAGCGTTTATTTAAAGTGACTGCAGCGATTTTTGTGCTGATTGCTGTCATCACCGCTGCTGCAGAGGGAATACCAGTGCGGGACTTTCCATATTATATGACGTCTACGGCTATTCTAATTTTAATCTTTTATGTACTTCCGTTTATAAACAGCGTCATTATTGTTGGAAGATACGACCAGAAGGTTAATAGATTGTTGAAAATGAATGTGGATGATATGAGTCAGCTTTACCGGAAAGTATCGACCGTAAGCTTTTTACTCGGCTCTTTTTTAAATATAGCTACGATTCCGCTTATTATTCAAGTGCTGCAGCGAAACCTGAAAAACCAGACGACCGCGCTTCGCAATAAGTTTATCAGCTCTGCGATGCTGCGGGGCTACGCGCTTTGTCTCGTATGGAGTCCGATGGAAATTCTCGTCGCACTCTCTGTGGATATTACAGGTGTCGGCTATGGAAGGCTGCTGCCGCTGCTATTATTGTTTTCCCTTCTGCTCCTGTTGATCACGTTTCTTGCAGGCAGGTCTTTTCAGGGATATCCCGTAGAAACAGAGAAAACTCAGCTTGATCCTTCAGTTATTTATAAAAAGATTGCCAGTCTCTTATTCTTTCTATTTTTATTTATTTTTGTCGTTATTTTTACTCGCCAGAGCCTGGAACTGTCATTTCTTGAAACGGTAGGGCTTGTCATCATTCCGTATTCGTTTTTTTGGGCGTTTTCGATAAGAAGGATCCGTTCCTTTCTGGTCTATGGAATACGCACATGGAAAGCAAGAACATCTGCACTGCAGAATTATGTAGTATTGTTTCTCTCCGTCGGGTTTTTCATTAGTATTCTTGAACAGTCTGTTCTAATTGAATACCTGCAGTACCCGTTTCTGCTGCTGGAAAATCTGCCGGTCCTGTTATTCGTTGTCATTCAACTATTGTTTCTCGGCCTGGCAATGGTAGGGTTTCACCCACTAGTGACAATAAGTCTTGTCGGTGGTATGATTCAGCCGCTTCTGGATTCCGTTTCTCCGTTCAGTGTCGCGATTGTGCTTATTACATCCGGCCTGAGTACAGTCATCGCCGGTCCGTTTAATATAAGTGTATCGCTTACTGGAATGCTGATTCATCAAAACCCGTACCGGGTCTCGATGTGGAATATCGGATTTGCTTTTTTATTCAGCAGTATCGGTACGCTTTTTGCTCTCGTCATATTATTTTTTAGTTGAGAAAGGTTGTGAAAATAATGAGTGCTACATATCCGCTCATTGAAAACTCAGTAAACCCCTATAGAGACAACGTTCAAGGGAAAGCTAATGAGCCGATCACCGTAGCGGGACTGCTCGATCGCTCGAAGCAGATACTCGGAAATACGTATGAAGGCGATACGCCGGACTGGTCACTTGATGCAATTTATGAACGCCTGGAGAACAACGCGCCGCGAATCGCTATAATCGGAGGCTCATCTGATCATCCGGCTCATATCATGGATTTTCAAACCTCTGCCAGAGCTGCGGTTCGTATCTGGCAGAACGGCGGTGTTCCGTTTTACTTTTCCACTCCGGTTATGTGTGACGGCACAGCGCAGAACAATAAAGGGATGAGCTATTCCCTGCAAAGCCGGAACGCGGTGGCCCAGATGATCGTAAACCAGCTCGAAGCCCACAGCTATCATGGCGCATTTATCATTCAGGGATGTGATAAACAGCCGCTCGGAGTCGTAAGCGGCCTCGCTCATCTTGACCGTCTAAGACAGGAACGCGGAGAAGCACCGTTTTTCGCAACATTTGCCCCAGCTCATGTGCTGGAGGGAGGAACAATTCCTGCAGATCTCGTTAAAGAGCTTGAGGAAGTAGCGGAGCGGGCTGTGCAGCAGGAATTTCCGGATATTTCGGAGGACCTGCATGATGCAATGGCTTATATATTACAATGCTCCTCGAACACATCCTTTCAAGGGGTGTTTGAAAGAGCGGCAGACCGCGGCATTATTTCTAAGAAAGAACACAAATATTTCGAACAGCGGCTGGCAGTCAACACATGTGACGGCTCTGGAGGAATCTGTGCTTTCAATGGCACGGGCAACAGCTCCCGCCATATTGTCGCCGGTTTTGGGCTCGTTCACCCCAGCCTGGAGCTGCTGACCGCGGCACCGGAGCAGCATCAGGTAAATGCTGCATTGGACAGTCTTGCCCATATTATTAATAAACCAGAATTTGGGGTCTCCAAGCTGGTCGGCGCAAATATTCGGAATGCAATCCGGATTCACAGTGCAAGCGGCGGATCCACGAATCTGATGATGCATGTAGTCTCAGCCATGCTTTTTGGCGGTTACCAATTCAGCTTGTGGGACCTTGATAAGCTTCATCACGAGCATATGATTCCTGATTTGTTTAATTATAGTCTCACAGAAGACCGTGATATCTTTCAGCTCGCCATTCAGTGCTGTGACAGCGACAGCCGCGGTATGGAAAGTCTTTTCTACGAATTAATTGAAAATGGAGTGCCGATGGATATTCATGCCCTGACTGTGACCGGCCAGGCGTGGAGGGACAGACTGGACGATGAAGAAACTCTGTCTGCAGATAATGTAAAAGAAAATCCGATTATCCTTTCGAAGCCGCGCAGGGCTTACAGCGGTGTTGATGTACTGAAAGGCAACTTTTTCGAAAGTGCTGTCGTAAAAATCAGCGGTATGCCGACTCTGCAGCTGGACCAATTTGATAAGAAAACCGCCCTCGTTCTTTATTATGAAAATGAAGAAGAAGCAAACCGGCATCTGCTTAACTCCGGACTCGTGGATGAGCTTCGGGACAATAGGACTTTTCCAGAAGACATTCTCCGCAGTCAGCTGAAGCACAATGAACCGGAAGCAGTTGAACAGTATAGAGATGCTTCCTACGAGGAACTGTTTGACTACATGGCAGCGAGCGGAGCGCTGAAGCTTGCGATCGTGATTTCCGGTCAGGGGCCGGAAGCATTTGGAATGCCTGAGATGTTCACTCCGATGCAGCATTTGAATGCAAACCGCAAAATGAAAAAGCTCGGAACCATCATCAGCGATGGGCGTTATTCTGGTGTCACCTTCGGAGCGGCGATAGGACATATGACACCGGAGGCGATAAATGGGGGCGGCATTCTTTATGTAAATACCGGAGACATACTTTATCTCGGCCTTCGGGAAAATGTCATTGAATTTGCTGACAAGAAAGCATTTTCTGAAGGAAAGCTCGAATATTCCTTTGAAGGCATTAAAGAAAGCAGAAAAGAGCTTGCGGAACAGCGGCTTGCGTTGATGAAAAAGCGTCAGAAGCTGATTGCTGCAAGTAACCGGATGACCCGTCATACGGATGCAGCTAACGGTGTGGTGCCGGAAGCAGTCCTGGAAGATGCATGGGAGGATTACCGTCCAATTCTTGAACAGGGTTCATGGAAGACGAAGACGACAAATTAGGAGGCTGTACTGATGGAAAAAACACGTGAATTTATTGAAAAGCTAGGTTTTCTAAGAGGAGACGCAAACGATCTCCCAACATCGGAGAAGCGTTTTCCGGACGGGGCGCAGTACCGGGTAGAAATTCCAAGTGTGGAAGGTCCGAACGCACTGAAAGCTATGGTGGAAAAAACAAAAGAATACGGCATTGAGGTGCACAGGGTATCGCAGGGAAGCGGAATAATGCTGCAGACCGATGAAGAAATGCAGGAAATGGCAGCCACCTGCCGGGAGGAAAAGATGGAGCTCAGCTTGTTTGTCGGTCCACGCGGAACTTTTGATATCACTCCAATGCAGCGGGCAAGTGCCGGACAGGTATCGGGTCTGCGCTCGCAGGGGATGGATCAGCTTGTTTATGCACTCGAGGATGTAAAAAGAGCCTGCGAACTCGGCATCCGGGGAATTCTTGTGGCAGATGAAGGACTGCTCTGGCTTGTGAATGAAGCAAAAAAAGCCGGCGAGCTTCCGCAGGACCTCGTCGTAAAGGTTTCTGTGCAGGTGGCACATGCTAATCCCGTTTCTATCAAGCTGATGGAAACCATAGGGGCGGATACGTACAATGTACCGACCGATATGACGCTGGCCCGCCTGGCGGCAGTTCGACAGGCCATTGATATTCCAATTGATATTTACATCGAGGCTCCGGATGACATCGGTGGTTTTATCCGTCATTATGATATCCCTGAAATTATTCGAGTTGCGGCTCCCGTCTATATTAAATTCGGTCTGCGTAATGCTCCGAATATTTATCCGTCAGGGACCCATTTAGAAGATACGGCTATCAAACTGACGAAAGAAAGAGTCAGAAGAGCAAAAATAGGCCTGGATCTGCTCCAGCGCTATGCACCGGATGCAAAGGTGTCACAAAAAGGGGCAGAAGGTCTCGGGCTTCCTGCAGACACTGCTTTACAGCAGCGCTGACACAAATATAAGCTGTATAATAAAAGCATGAAATGACAGGTGCCGTGCGGTTGGACATCCCCGGTAGAGGCAGTAAATTCTCTTCGCTCGGACAGCTCAGCTAAAAAATCGCTCTCATTCGTGCTATGATAGAGAAAACGTCAGAGAAACTGCTTCTACAGGAGGAAGACTTCTATGCCCATTATTCAGTCAGTTGACCGCGCTTTGAAAATTCTCGATTTATTCGACGAATACGAAACAGAACTGAAAATAACAGATATCAGTGACAAAATGCTGCTGCACAAAAGCACGGTTCACTCCCTCTTAAAAACGCTGCAGAAACACGATTATATTGAGCAGAATCCAGAAAACGGGAAGTATAAACTCGGAATGAAGCTGTTTGAAAGAGGAAATTTTGTTATTCACAGCCGTGACATTCGCGCGATCGCAAGAGAGTTTTTATTTTCATTATCAAAGGATTCGGGCCAGACCGTTCACCTTGTTATACTCGACGGCAAGGAAGGCGTGTATATAGATAAGGTGGAAAGCTCAACGGCAACAGTGCTCTATTCAAGAATAGGCAGGCGGATTCCGATTCACTGCAGCGGTGTCGGCAAAGCGCTGGTTGCGTTCAAGACGGAGCGGGAAATCAACAGTATACTAAAGGATTATGACTATATCGTGCGCACAGAAAATACAATTACAAATGAAAAATCCTTTCGAAAAGAAATTCAGAAGATCCGTGACAAAGGCTATGCGGAAGATAATCAGGAAAATGAACCAGGGGTACGCTGCGTGGCCATACCGGTAAGAGACCATACCGGTGATGTGGCAGCCGCTATTAGTATTTCTGCGAATACGATGAAGGTCAGTGAGGAAGAAATACTGCGGTACGTAGAGCTTTTGAAGCAGGCCGGAACAGAGCTCTCCCAGAAGCTCGGCTACGGCTATCAATCAATCAGAGGGTATTAACAAGGAATCACGAATTCTTTGTTGCTTTTCATAAAAACTTAGTTCTATATTATAAAACTTTGGAGGCGGAAAATGAGAATTATTCGGATAAAATCGGCGGAAAAAGAAGTACAGACAGCGGCATTGACAGATCAGGAAGAAGTATATGCTCTTCCGTTTGACACGACTACAAAATTATTTGCGGAAGCTGTATCACAGGGAAAAACCACCCTCGAACTCGTAGAGGAGCTTATCCAAAATCAAGAGCCGGTGAGCACTAATCCTGAAGAACTCGAGCTGCTTGTTCCCACAGAAGTGACAGAAGTGTGGGCCTCAGGTGTGACGTATCAAAAAAGCAGGGAGGCGAGAAATTACGAAGCGACAGAAGGAAAGCTGGATGCAGCCACTTTTTATGATAAAGTGTACGAAGCAGTGCGTCCGGAGATATTTTTTAAAGCGACGGGACAGCGTGTCGTCGGCCAAAATACGGACGTCTATCTCCGCTCGGATTCCAATTGGCAGATTCCTGAGCCGGAGCTTGGGCTCGTGCTGAATCGAAAAGGCGAAATTATCGGCTACACGATTGGTAACGATATGAGCTGCCGTGACATTGAAGGGGAAAATCCATTGTATCTGCCGCAGGCAAAAATATGGAAAAACTCCTGCTCTATCGGTCCTGCAATCCGATTAGCTGAAACGGTGAAAAACCCTTATGATTTCCAGCTTCAGTGCAGAATTTTCCGGGACGGGGAAAAAGTATTTGAAGGGGAAGCCTACGTCAATCAACTGAAACGAAAACTGGAAGAGCTGGTGGAATATTTGGTGAAAGATAATGATGTCTTTGATGGGATGATTCTATTAACCGGTACTTGTGTCGTTCCTCCAAATGAATTTACCCTGCAGGACGGCGATCAGATCGAAATTGAAATTCCCGGCATCGGTATCCTTCGCAACCCTGTCAAACAGCCTGCTTCAAAAACAGCAGCTTCTTCATAAGGAGGAAATACGGTGAGCGAACAACATAAAGCAGTGATGATGAAGCCGGTCGACACAGTGGCAGTTGCACTTCAGGCCCTGGAAAAAGGGACGTCTCTCATAATTACATCTCAACAGGAACAGTTTCACGTCACTCTGAAGCATGATATAGAATTTGGGCACAAATTTGCGGTGAAGCAAATGAAACCAGGGGATGATGTAATGAAATACGGCGAAGTCATAGGAAGCGCGCAGCGGGCAATAGCTGTAGGCGAACATGTACATGTCCACAACGTCGAAGGGAAAAGAGGAAGAGGTGACAAAATTGCTGGAGCTTAAAGATGGTCAATTTTTGGGGTATAGAAGGCCGGATGGGAAAGTCGGGGTGCGTAATCACGTGCTCATACTGCCTACCATTACCTGTGCGACCCAGGCTGCAAAGCAGATCAATGAGCTGGTGGACGGTACTGTAACCTTTATTCATCAGCATGGCTGTGCGCAGGTGGGAGTTGATTATGAGCAGACGTTTCGCACGTACGCCGGCCTGGGAATGAACCCTAATGTATATGGTGTTGTTGTTCTCGGTCTCGGCTGTGAAACACATCAAGCATGGACAGTCGCGGATGAAATTGCTAAAAAAAGCGGGAAACCGGTAGAAACCGTCTCCATTCAGGAAAACGGAGGCACGCTTCAGACGATTGCAGAAGGAGCGAAGGTAGCCTCTCAAATGGTCCAGGACGCTTCGATGGTCCACCGCGAGCCGTGTGATATTAATGAATTGATCGTTGGCACGGAGTGCGGAGGTTCCGATGCATGCTCGGGCTTATCAGCCAATCCTGCTGTAGGGGCCGTTTCTGACAAGCTTGTCGAGCGGGGAGCTACTGCGATTTTGGCGGAAACAACTGAGCTGATTGGTGCAGAGCATCTTTTGGCGGAGCGGGCTGCAGATGATCAGGTAGCCAAACGTGTATATGAAGTAATTGAAGCAATGGAAAACCGCTCCATTCAAATGGGCGTGGATATTCGTACGGGCAATCCGAGTCCTGGTAATGTCCGCGGCGGGCTGTCCACCCTGGAGGAAAAATCACTCGGTGCTGCTAACAAAGCAGGAACAAGCCCATTGCAGGAACTGATTGATTATGCGGAGCCGCCGACAAAAAAAGGCCTCGTTTGGATGGATACGCCCGGGCATGATATTGAACAGCTTACGGGGATGGTAGCAGGTGGAGCACAGGTGGTTTTATTTACGACCGGCCGTGGTACACCAACAGGCTCTCCAATTGCACCGGTCATCAAAATTTCCACAAACACGACGATGTATGAAAGTATGGGCGACAACATGGATATCAATGCAGGCACAGTGATTGAAGGAAAAGAGTCTGTTGATGAAGTAGGCGGGCGTCTTCTCGAAGAAATTATGCAGGTAAGCTCAGGGAAGAAAACAAAAGCAGAAATTTTAAAGCAGCATGATTTTGGAATTTGGAGAATCGGACCAACATTTTAATTTTATTTCAACTATGGAAAGGACGAGGATATATATGACTACGTATAAGAATCTAATCAACGGAGAATGGGTAGATGGAGCTGCAGGAGAAACTACTGGAAGCATTAATCCTGCGAATGCAGATGATAATGTAGGAAACGTTCAAAAATCAACGAAGGAAGATCTGGATAAAGCGGTACAGGCTGCCAAGCAGGCACAAAAAGAATGGCAGAAAATCGGCGGCCCGGCCCGTGGAAATATCCTGCACAAAGCAGCCGATGCACTCGAAAAGCGAGTGGATGAAGTAGCAGAAATGATGACAAGAGAGATGGGGAAAACATTTCCTGAGGCGAAAGGTGAAACCATGCGTGGTGTCGCTATTCTCCGATATTATGCAGGGGAAGGCATGCGTAAGGTCGGCGATGTGATTCCTTCTACTGATAAGGATGCTCTAATGTTTACTACCCGTGCTCCGCTTGGTGTGGTTGGAGTAATTACACCGTGGAATTTCCCGGTTGCAATACCAATTTGGAAAATGGCACCTGCGCTTGCTTATGGAAATGCAGTAGTGCTGAAACCGGCAAGTGAAGCTGCAGTTACAGCAGCCAAGGTCGTTGAGTGCCTGGAGGAAGCCGGCTTTCCGGCTGGCGTACTAAACTTTGTCACTGGCTCTGGTTCTGTAATCGGACAAGGGCTTGCTGATCATCCTGATGTTGCAGGTATTACTTTTACCGGATCGGATACGGTCGGAAAACAGGTTGGACAAAGCGCACTTGCCCGCGGAGGGAAGTATCAGCTTGAAATGGGCGGCAAAAATCCTGTTATCGTTGCTAAGGATGCAGACCTTGACCTCGCAGTAGATGCTACCATCAGCGGCGGATTAAAATCCACCGGCCAAAAATGTACAGCCACAAGCCGGGTTATCGTGGCAGAAGAAATATATGATGAATTCAAAGAGAAGCTGCTTGATAAGGTAAAAGACATTTCTGTAGGAGACGGAATGAAGGAAGGTATCTGGATGGGGCCGTGCTCGAGTGAAGGGCAGCTCAATACGGTGCTTTCCTATATTGAAAAAGGGAAATCAGAAGGAGCAGAATTAGTGTACGGCGGCAGCCGTGTAACGGAAGATGGTCTTGATAAAGGCTTCTTTGTGCAGCCGACGGTATTTGACGGCGTCACCACCGACATGGCCATTGCACAGGAAGAGATTTTTGGTCCGGTGCTTGCGTTAATGAAAACCTCCAGCATGGAAGATGCTATTAAACTAGCAAATGATGTGGAATTTGGACTCAGTGCATCGATTTTTACGACCAATATTCAAAACATGCTCAGCTTTATTGACGATATGGAAGCTGGATTGGTCCGTGTTAATGCTGAAAGTGCCGGAGTTGAACTGCAGGCTCCGTTCGGAGGAATGAAGAAATCAAGCTCTCACTCACGTGAGCAGGGGGAAGCAGCCATCGAATTCTTTACGTCGATCAAAACGGTATTTGTCAAAGGTTAATTTACATGAGGCGCCGGTCATACCGGCGCTTTCTTTCCATAAATTAAATAGGAGATGATAAGCATGAGACTAACTCAATTTTTTCGAAATGGAGCCATTCATGTAGGAATTGCTGAAGAACATGCTATATTCGATGTTACATCCGCAGCCCGTGGAGAAGAATTCGCGCCGGCAACGATGCTCGAAGTAATTAAACAGGGCGAGGAAGGGAAAGCAGAAATCCAACGAATCTATGAAACTCATAAAAACGAAGATACATATTATGTAGAAAAAGAATCAGTTACTGCTGCTCCGAGTGTTACTGATGCTGAAAAAATCATATGCATCGGCTTGAATTATGCCCGTCACGCAAAGGAAAGCGGCATGGATGAACCGAAGGAGCCGATCGTTTTTAATAAATTTGCGAATGCGCTTGCAGCCCACAAACAGCCGATTACCCTTCCTCCTGGATCAAATAAAGTAGATTATGAAGCAGAGCTTGCGATTGTTATAGGAAAAGAAGCAAGTGAAATTGAAGTAAAAGATGCACGTGATTACATGTATGGCTTTACCGTTTCCAATGATGTGTCTGCCCGTGACTTCCAATTTAAATCCCCGCAATGGCTGCTTGGAAAAAGCTGCGACGGCTTCTGCCCGGTCGGACCGGAGCTGGTGACGAGTGATGAGATTGATGATCCGGGCCGCCTGGAGATTAAAGCTTACGTAAACGGAGAAGTGCGTCAGCAGTCCAACACGTCTGATATGATATTCAGCTGTGAAGAGATCGTCAGCTTTGTATCTCGATTTATGACGCTGAAGCCGGGTGATCTGATTCTTACAGGAACACCTGAAGGAGTAATTATGGGTTATCCAACGGAAAAACAGGTATGGCTGAAGAATCAGGATACCGTTACTATTGAAATTGAAAAGCTAGGCATCCTGGAAAATCAGTTCATTAAGAAATGATTTATAAAATTTTGAAAAATTATTGATTTCTTACGACTTTTAGACTAAAATTAATTTCATAGAGACATTTAAAACATAGTTTTATAATACAAAACAATTTGTAAGCGCTTTTTTATAATGTGCGGATTTATCAGTGACCTGGTTACTTATGGTTCCATCGGATGAATTAATAAACGGCGTCAAGAAAATCAGCGGAGACTGTGGGCTGTATCATTTAGGACGCCATCAGTCAGGCGGAAAATCGATAGTGATCAGCGATATTTGTACTATTTTTATTTTATATAGTGAAAACTAAGTTTTGTATTATAAAACTTAATGATGGCTGGAGGTGAGAAGCAGTCTATTATTACCAAGGTTAGTTTGAACATTAAGGGGAGGAATAAAAGTGAATAACAAAAAATGGTTTATGATGATGCTTGTATTTGTACTTATTTTAGTATTAGCAGCCTGTGGAGGATCATCAGATGGGGAAGATGAAGATGCAGCCGCTGATGGCGGTGATGAATCCGGTGATGAAGGTGCATCAGATGAAGGATCGGGCGATGCTCAGACGCTTCGAGTGAGTATTGGTGTAAATAATGATCATCCTGAGTATGAAGGTGCCATGAAGTTTAAGGAACTTGTCGAAGAGCAGAGTGATGATTTTGAAGTAGAAGTGTACCATTCAGGACAGATTGCCGATGACCGCGCAGCCGTAGAGATGCTGCAAATGGGAACGCTGGAAATTACAATACCTTCTACCTCACCAATGGTAAACTTCATTCCGGAATACGGCGTATTTGACCTGCCATTTACGATTCCAAACGAAGAAGTTGCGGATAAATTACTGGACGGAGAATTCGGAGACAAGATGATTGATATGCTGGATGACCAGGGTCTAGTTGGACTTGCCTGGTGGGAAAACGGCTTTCGTAATCTGACGAATAATACCCGAGCGGTTGGTTCCGTAGATGATCTGAACGGACTGAAGATCCGTACTATGGAAAACGACGTCCACTTGGATGCATGGAGTGAAATGGGGGCAAACCCAACTCCGATGGCGTTTACTGAATTGTTCAGCGCTATGCAGCAGGGCACAGTAGATGGGCAGGAGAATCCATATCCTACGATCGAATCCAGTAATTACTATGAGGTTCAGGACTATGTTTCTGGAACCAATCATGTCTATACACCGTTTATCTTCCTCATGGGCAAAGATCTATGGGAAGGTCTGGATGATGAACAACAGCAAATCATTCAAGAAGCCGCTGTGGAAGCAGGTGAATTTAACCGTGAGCGGAATCGTGAAGTGGCTGATGAAAGCCTTGAAGAGCTGAAGGAAAGCATGGAGTACACAGAAGTAACAGACGAAGAAATGGAGCGTTTCCGTGAAACCGTGCAGCCTATTATTGAAAAACACAAAAGTACAATTGGCGAAGACATTGTGGAGGAGTATTTAGCAGAAATTGAAAAGCATGAGTAAAAGAATAATCTAATCGAAATCCGGGGGCGGAGCAGTATCTGCTTCCGGATTTTTTATGGGTAGTCAGTTTGACCTGTTACCTGCACTATATTATGATTAGTTATATAATGAACAAACAATATTTTATAATGTAAAACATACGTTGAGGTGAATTAATTACAAATGGATGTAATTACGATGGGAGAGACAATGGCGTTATTTTCACCGGAGCAAAATGGCATGATGAGATACGCGCACATGTATTCTCGAAAATTCGGGGGAGCCGAATCTAATTTTGCTATCGGATTGACGAGACTAGGGCATCAGACAGGCTGGATCAGCCGGGTAGGAAACGATGAACTGGGCAAAGCAATGCTGCAGTTTGTCCGCGGCGAAGGTGTCAACGTGGATAACGTAAAGCTTGAAGACAAAGCACCGACTGGATTATATTTTAAAGAGTTCCGTCGGGAAGGAGAAATCAGGGTCCAATATTACCGAAAAGGCTCTGCAGCCAGCTTGATGAATGAAGAGGATGCTGATGAAGCCTATATAAAAAAAGCCAGGTATTTACATATTACCGGTATTACTCCAGCGTTGAGCACGACTTGCAGGCAGGCTGTTTTAAAAGCGATTCAAGTCGCCCGGTCACATGGTGTGACGATTGTGTTTGATCCAAATTTGCGTAAATCCTTATGGAGCGAAGAGGAAGCCCGCACCACTCTGCTGGAAATTTCTGCACTGGCAGATATTGTACTTCCCGGGATCGCAGAGGGTGAATTTTTGTTTGGAACCGAGGATCCTGAGGAGCTGGGCAGACTTTTCCTCGAAAAGGGAGCGAAGGAAGTCGTGCTGAAGGCAGGGGAAAAGGGAACCTACTATTATTCAAAAAATGACTCTATGTTCGTCCCCGCCTTTCAAGTAGCGAACGTCATAGATCCAGTAGGAGCGGGTGACGGGTTTGCAGCCGGCTATGTTTCTGGTCTGCTGGACGAGCTCTCCGTCAATGACGCCATTCTCAGGGGTAACGCAGTCGGTGCTCTTGTTACTCAGGTAAATGGAGACGTCGAAGGTCTGCCGGAAAAAGAAGAAGTCATGCGTTTTATGAGCTCGGAAGGTGAAGACGTTACAAGATAAAGAGAAAAGGAGAGAAACAATTATGTCTGTCATTGAATCTATTAAAGAAAACGGTGTTGTGGCCATAATCCGAGGAGCAAAAGCCGAAAATATTGAAGAAGTAGCAGAAGCACTTCTTAACGGTGGAGTGCGCACCCTCGAAATAACGATGGAAACACCAAATGTCCTTGCGGCAATTGAAAAACTGCGCACGGTGTATAAGGACGATCTAATAGTCGGGGCAGGAACAGTCCTTGACCCGGAAACGGCAAGGTCGGCTATTATGGCGGGCTCCCAGTTTATTTTTTCCCCAACAGTAAACACCGAGACGATTAAAATGACAAAGCGTTATGGAGTCACGAGCATACCCGGCGCTTTAACACCAACTGAAATTTTGACTGCTTATGAAAACGGAGCAGACGTAATTAAAGTATTTCCTGCCAACCTGTTCGGTCCAAAATATCTAAAAGATGTACACGGACCTCTTCCATACATTCCGCTTATGCCGACAGGAGGCATCACAACCGAAAATGTACATGACTACGTCAAGGCCGGCGCTGTGGCTGTCGGAATCGGAAGTGCTCTTGTCAATTCCAAGAATGAGTGGAATAAGGAAGAGAAAAATGCACTGGAGCTGCGTGCTGCTGCTTTCGTGCAGGCGTATCAATCGGCCATTCAAGTATAAAGATAGTTTTACAAAATAAAGCCTGTTGAGATTTAATATCTCTCAGGTTTTTTTGATTTTTGAAATAGTTAAGCTGAAAGATAGTTGGAAGCTTTAGCAGGTTGATAAGCGTCCCTATTATACTATTTTGTTGAAAATAGGAACTGTATTTCCCGGGAAATGTCGATATATGTATAGTTATGATAGGCAGACTGGCAGTATGCTTTTGGTAATGCTATGGAAATTGTCTTGATTTGATAGGGGGATCGGCGGAAAATCGAGCAGTATCAGCGAAAAATCGAGCAGTATCAGCGAAAAATTGAAAATTATCGGCGGAAAATCGAGAATCATCAGCGAAAATCAAAAGTTCATCAGCGATAATCCGAAAAAATCGCTGCAAATGTCAAATTGTTTCAAACGGGCTAGATTTATTATCTGCCTTTTTTTGTGCTCTTTAAGGAAAATTGCTAAAACTATCTCCTATTCTCCTTGCCAGCAATCCACGTTCTACCAGGATTTCCCTGATAGCATCCACATTTTTCGAGCAAAAAAACTATTTTTTTAATTAAATATTAAAAATCATTGATTTTTCTGAATAAAGGGATTACAATAATTTCTAAGGATATCCGGGATCCTGCATATCGTGTGAATATTCAGAAAATTTAAGAGTAAGGAGATATGTTTATGAATGGAATAAAGCACGGAATTCCGTTATACCAACAGGCTTACATCCAAGTAAAGCGTTCTATTTTAAATGGAAGCCTGGAGCCAGGCTCTAAAATTGTCGTAGGGCAGCTTGCAGAAGAATATGAAGTAAGCCGTACACCTTTGCGTGAAGCGTTGAGGCAGTTACAGAATGATGGATTAATAAAGTTTCAAACAAATGGAACAATCTCCATTATTGACCTGGATGAAAAAGATTTTATAGAACTCTGCTTTTGTAGAAGGATTCTGGAAAAAGAAATTATTCAAGAAGCTATCAGGTGTATTACAAACGATACCCTCGAAGAAATAAAAGTAATTTTGGATCAGTCGGAGGAAGCGGTAAACACAGAAGATGATTTAGAAGTCTTAAGGTTGAATACAGAATTTCACGAGAAAATTATTCTTTCATGTGAAAATAAACGGCTCATCGAACTATTGGAAAGAACAAGGGCATTTTTATTAATCTATCGTGCAAAAATCGTAAAGGAGACAGACCAAAGTAAAACGGTTAAAGAGCACAGACAAATATATAACTACTTATGTAAAAGAGATGAAGAGGCGGCTGTGAAAGCGATTGAGCACCATCTAGATAATGACCTGGAAAGAGGTAAGGAGTTTTTCAAGGATAGATCAAGATAAAAATGAGGTGATGAAATTAATGAAAGCGCTTAAAAATTTGAAGGTTATAGATCTCTCCCAGGTTATGGCCGGTCCATATTGTACGATGTCTCTTGCGGACATGGGAGCTGAGGTTATTAAAGTAGAAAAATACCCAAACGGGGATGATACACGGGAGATGGGCCCGTATGAAAATGGTGAAAGTTACTGTTACATGATGATAAATCGCAACAAAAAAGGCATTAGACTTAATTTAAAAGAGCCGGAAGGAAAGGAAGTTTTTAAAAAATTAATCAAAGAAGGAGATGTGCTTGTAGAAAATTTCAGGCCGGGGGTGGTTAAAAAACTGGGAATTGACTATGAAACTCTTAAAGAAATAAACCCCAAGCTGATTTATTGTTCTATTTCTGGATACGGGCAGACGGGTCCTTACAGTCATAAAGGCGGATTCGATATTATGGCTCAGGGCTTATCCGGAATTATGAGCATGACTGGAGAGCCGGACAGCCGACCGGCAAAAGTGGGCATTGCCATCCACGATCTGGCGGCAGCTCTTACCGCAGTAAACAGCATTTTAGCAGCATATATTCACAGACTGGAAAGTGGAAACGGCCAATATATCGATATTTCATTGGTAGATTCCGGGTTAGCGTTAACGACCTGGGAAGCTGCTGCATATTTCGGTGCAGGGGAAATACCTAAGAAAACTGGGTCACGGCACCGCATCAGTGCTCCATACCAAGGAATAAAAACAAAAGACGGATATGTGCTGGTCGGAGCAGCAAACCAAAAGTTATGGGAAAAGTTCTGTGAAAATGTTGTTGAGAAGCCGGAATGGATTAAGGATGAAAGGTTTTTAAGTAATTACACCCGCCAGCAGCATATCGAAGATCTAGAAGCAATGATTGAAGACATCTTTCAGGCAGAGGCGACGCACTATTGGACAGCAAAAATGGAGAAGTGCGGTGTTCCTGGAGGCCCCATTTTAAGCTATGAGGAAACCCTCCAAAATGAACATGTACTGGCACGCAATATGGTGGAAGAAGTGGAGCATCCCATCGCTGGAAAAATGAAAGTATTAGGGGTTCCGGCTAAATTTTCTGAAACGCCTGGAAAAGTCAGAGCATCTGCTCCAACTCTCGGTCAGCATACGAAAGAAGTGCTGAAGACATTAGAAATCAGCGATGAAGAAATTGAAGAGTTAAAAAACAAACATATTATCTAAAGGAGGATTATTGTGGCGAAAGTAATGGATAAGCCGGACGTTTTCGTAGAAAAAGAGAAAAGTGTAGCAACGCTATTCTTAAATCGGCCTGAGAAAAGAAATGCATTTCATATTGATATGTGGGAAGCCATTGGTAATAGTATTGATGATCTGAAAGCGGATAACCACATCAAAGTATTAATTATTCGGGGCGTAGATGAAACTTCTTTTGCAGCTGGTGCAGATATTAGTGAATTTCAAACGATCCGATATACAGCAGAAGGAGCAAGAAAATACAATTCCAAAGTAATGGAGGTGGAAGAAAAGCTGAAAGATTTTCCGAAACCGACAATTGCAATGATACAAAGATATTGTGTGGGCGGGGGATTAGAACTGGCACTGGCGTGTGATATGCGGTTCAGCTCCACTTCCGGATTGTTTGCGATAACTCCCGCTAAACTGGGTCTGATATACAATCTAAAGCCCACAAAGAATTTAGTAGATTTAGTCGGACCAGGAAGAGCAAAAGACATCTTGTTTTCTGGCCGATTATTAAAAGCCCAGGAAGCATATGAATTTGGATTAATTGAGAGAGTATATGAAGACGAAGATGTAGTCAATAAGACATATGAATATGCGCTGGAAGTTGGGGAGAGAGCGCAGAGAGCGGTGAAAGGCTCAAAAACAATCATTAATGAAGTCGTCAAAGGAGAGCAGGAGGAATCGGAGGAAATAGCCAGGCTGATTCTGGAATCATTTGACTCCAGTGATTATAAGGAAGGGGTCAATGCCTTCTTAGAAAAAAGAAAGCCGGAATTTAAAGAAGTGTAAAAGAGGTGAACGTTGTGTTATATCCATATAAAAATAACTTCCCCAAGCTTCATCCAACTGTATATATCGCCCCAGGGGCAAGGCTTATCGGAAATATAACCGCAGATAAAAATGTAACTATCTGGTTTAATGCGGTGATTAGGGGAGACAATGACCAAATAAAAATCAAAGAAGGCACTAATATCCAGGATGGAGCGATTATTCATGCAGATCCTGAACAACCAGTGGAGGTAGGAGAAAATGTAACAGTTGGTCATAATGCGATATTGCATGGCTGTACTGTGAAAGAAGGAGCGCTCATAGGAATGGGAGCTACAGTGTTAAATGGAGCGGTTATCGGGGAAGGAGCGCTCATAGCTGCCGGAGCAGTAGTGGGGGAAGGAACCGAAGTGAAATCCAATACAATTTATGCAGGTGTCCCGGCAAAACAGATTAAAACGTTATCTGAAGGCAATAGAGCCAGGTTAAAAGAAGGGGCAGAAGATTATGTATTGAAAGGAAAGACCTATAAGGACAGCAATGTGTAAAAAAATTCAGAGGAGGGCTGTTATTAATGCAGGCATTACAAGGCATTAGAGTACTTGATTTAACTAGGATTTTGAGCGGCCCCTATTGCACAATGACCCTCGCTGATATGGGCGCAGAAGTAATCAAGATTGAGCCGCCGGGAGGAGATGACACAAGAAAATGGGGACCTCCTTTTGTACATGATGAGAGCGCTTACTTCCTGAGTGTGAACAGGGGAAAAAAAAGCCTCGTCATAAATTTGAAAGAAGAGAAAGGGAAGCAGCTATTTCTAAGCATGGTTGAAAACGCAGATGTGGTCGTTGAAAATTTTCGGCCCGGCACTCTTGCCCGCTTAGGGTTAAGCTATGAAGTTCTAAAAGCAAAAAATTCTCAAATAATTCTCGCATCTATATCTGGTTATGGACAAACGGGCCCATATGCTCAAAAACCGGGCTACGATGTAATTGCCCAAGGAATTGGCGGACTCACTAGTGTGACTGGTGAACCTGGAAAGCCCCCAGTTAAGGCAGGGTTTTCAATTGCAGACATAGGAACAGGAATGTGGGCAGTTATTGGTATTCAATGTGCATTATTAGCCAGAGAAAAGTGCGGTGAAGGCCAGTGGGTGGATACGTCATTACTGGACACGATGATCTCCTGGCAGACTTATTTGGCCGGCAACTATTTTGCTAGCGGTGAAAATCCAATGCCTCAGGGAGGTGCTCACCCTAATATTGTTCCTTATCAGTTATTCGAATCTTCAGATGGCTATTTTAATGTGGCGGTAGGTAATGACCAGCTGTGGAAACGATTTTGCAGATGTATTAATGATGAACAGTTAGAACAGCAGTACCCTTCCAACAAGGATCGGGTGGAAAACCGAACTATTTTAGTGAATTACCTTCAAGAAATATTATATAAAAAAACCACCAAAGAATGGGTGGATATATTTGAAGCAGAAGGCATTCCATGCGGACCGGTATTGAATTTTGATGAAATCTACTCCAATGAGCAAGTGCTTGCCAGAGAGCAGCTGGTAGAAATAGAACATCCAACTGCCGGAAAAATTAAAACTACAGGGATTCCGGTCAAGCTGACTGAAACCCCTGGAAAGATCACATCCGCGCCTCCGACGTTGGGACAGCACACAAAAGAAGTGTTAACGAATCTTACCAACTTAAACGAAGAGGATATTGAAAAGCTGTTAGAGGAGGAAGTAGTAAAAAATTAGGATAACTATTTGAGAAAAAGATGTAAACGCTTATTTTTTATAACTAAAATAATGCAAAACTTAGTTTTACATTATAGTACAATTAAACAAGGTAACTATATTTGATGAGTGTTTGAGTGTTTTTAATAGATAAAAGGAGAAGAGCGCCTATGAATCAGCAAAAACTTAAAATGGGCCTGACATTGGGTGATGCCACTGGGATTGGTCCGGAAATAGCAGTAAAGGCTCTTCAAAACCAAAAAATCCGCTCTAAAGCAACGTGGGTGATAGTTGGGGATGAGAGAATTTTGAAGCAGGGTATGACGTTAGCTAACGTTTCATTGGATTATTTAAAAGCGTCAACTCCCGCTGAGGCAGATCCTGAAAAATCAGATATTTGGTTGGTTGATATTGAAAATCTATCTCCTGAGGATTATGAGCTGGGAATTATTTCCGAAAATTCTGGAAAAATAACCGGAAATACGCTCAAAAAAATTCTCAGCTTCGCGCAGGACTCTATGTTGGATGGGGTGGTGTATGCTCCGTTAAACAAGGAGGCTCTGCATCGCGGAGGTCATCATTTTGCAGACGAAATTCATTTCTTCGCGGATGTACTAATGGCAGAGGAAGGCTTTGGGGAAGTGAATGTCATGGAAGATTTATGGCTGACACGACTTACATCTCATATTCCATTAAAAGAGGTCAGTAAGCAAATCACCTATAGAAATGTCCTGAGAATTATCCATTTCGCTCAGCAGACATTAAAGCAGGCTGGTTTTACTCATCCTAAAATAGTCGTCGCCGGCTTAAATCCTCATGCCGGAGAAGGGGGGATGATCGGCACAGAGGAGATCGATGACATTCTGCCCGCAGTGAAACAGGCAAAAAGGGAAGGCATTGATGCCGAAGGGCCCTACCCGGCGGACACCATCTTTTTACGAAGAAATAAAGAGCCGTTTGACTGCATGGTTTCAATGTACCACGACCAGGGACAGACAGGGATGAAGCTGCTGGGCTTTGATAAAGGAGTGACTGTGAGCGGCGGACTGCCAGTAGTGCTGACGACACCGGCTCATGGTACTGCCTTCGATATCGCAGGAACTGGAACTGCTGATGCGGGAGCGATGGAAAACGCAATGGAATTGGCTGTTCAAATGGCAAAAAATAAAAACAGGGGGAATTAAAATGAAAAATGCGAAAAAATTATTTATGCTCCTATTTATTATGGTTCTTGCAGGGATTATTGCAGCAGGCTGCGGAAATATGGAAGAAGAGTCAGATGGAGAAAACGATGGTGATGAAGCAGAAGGCAGTGAAGACAGCGGCAATGAAGAATCAGAAAGCGCCGGGGACGGAGACTACCCTGAAAGAACAATTGAAGTGTATGTAGGTCATGGTGCAGGTGGAGGAACGGATATTTTTGCCCGTCAGGTGGCAGGTCAATTAGAAGATGAATTAGGAACAAACTTTAATGTTATTAACAGAGAAGGTGCCGGAGGAACAATTGCAAAGGAAGAAGCGGCAAATCAGCCGGCCGACGGGTATACACTGGTAGCCATATCTTCTTTCCCGGTCAGTACGGCTCTCGGAACAAACCCGGCAGGATTGGATGTATTAACTCCTATCGCAAGATTTCAAGCGGATACGTTTGGATTAATGGCAGATCCTGAGAAATTTGAAGATATTGATGCTTTTATTGAGGAAGCGGAGGATAACCCAGGGGAGCTGACTATCGGAGGCGTCAGCACCGGCAGTATAGATGAAATCACTACTCAGCGTTTTGTGCAAGAAAGCGGCCTCGATGTTTCCTATGTCCCATTTGATGGTTCTGGAGATGCAGTGGCAGCACTGTTGAGCGGGAACGTAGATGCCGTATTTGAAGAAATTGGTCCGACTTTAGATTATATGGATTCAGGCGATTTACACCCTCTCGTATTTTTTACTGAAGAACGTTTAGAGGATTTTTCCGATGTTCCAACTTCTGTTGAACAAGGCTGGGAGATGACAGAAGGGGTGGAGCGTGGATTTGCGATCCATACGGATACGCCCCAGGAGATTATTGATCAGTTAGAAGAGGCAATGAAAAATGTTTATGACAGTGAAGAATACAAAGAACATGAAGAGGCACAGTATCTTCATTACAGAGAAGGCTGGTTAAATTCAGAAGACTACAGAGACAAGCTGGAGCAGGATATCGAATTATATCGTGAGGCGGCAGAAAATCTGGAAAGCAATTAAATAGACCGCAAACAGAAGGGGTATCCACCCTTTTGCCCCTTCTACTCTCTGAAAGAAAGAGGTGTTTGTTATTTTTTACAATTATGCCCTGTCTCTTCTTACTATATTGTTTTCAACATTTTTTCTCTTTATCGCCTATCAGCTGCCGGAGGGACGAAGCTATGCCACCACTTTAGGTCCCAAGGATTGGCCGATCATTGTGCTGTTTCTCATGTTGTTTATGGGAGTATGTCTTTTAATTAAAACCATTCTTACACAAAAAAAGGCTGATGATACAAAGAAAGAAGAAGAGGTTTCTTCAAATGAAAGTGTAGAAACAGAATTGATTGAGAATGAAGCAGTATATAAAAATAAACATTGGTGGATCCTGGCAAGCCTTGTAATATACACGTATATCATGGGTTTTGTTGGATTTACATTAGCGAATGCTTTTTTTGTGACAATCGTTATTCTGATTTTTGGAATTAAAAGAAAAATCAATGCTGCGATTATCGGTGTGACAAGTACTGTTGTTTTCGTAGCAATGTTTGGAACGTTGTTAAATATACCTCTGCCTAGAGGAATCGCTTTTTTCAGAGAATTAAGTTTCCTATTTTATTAGTAAAATAGGTTACATGGGAGGTATTGCCATGCTCGACGGGTTAATGACAGGCTTTTTATCAGTCATAGAACCATTTCACCTTTTTATTTTGTTTTTGGCTGTAGTCATCGGTTTCTGGGGAGGGGCATTACCTGGAATCAGTGGAACGATGCTGGTTATTATACTTCTTCCAGTCACTTACACGATGGATACGACAAGTGCGTTTCTAATGCTGACAGGAATCTATGGTGCGACCGTGTTTTCCGGGTTAATAACAGCGATTTTATTTAGAACACCAGGAACGCCGGAAGCGGTGGCCACTGTTTTTGATGGTTATCCAATGGCGCAGCAGGGGAAGGCCGGTCAGGCTTTAGGAATAGGAGTTCTCAGTTCTGCTGCAGGCGGGATTTTTGGGACGCTCGTTTTAATATTCCTAACCCCGCTCCTAGCCAGTGTGGCGCTCGAATTTTCTTCGCCGGAATTTTTTGCATTGGCATTTTTAGGTCTAACGGTAGTAGCGTCTCTTAGTGGTAAAAACAAAATAAAAGGCTATATCGGTGTTGCCTTTGGACTATTCATAGCTACCATTGGGATGGACCCATTATCTGGAACTTCCCGCTTTGATTTTAATGTTTCTAATTTACGGACAGGCGTGGAGCTCATACCTGTGTTAATCGGTTTGTTTGCCTTATCAGAGATCTTAAAAAAATCCAGGGAAGATCATACACCAAAAGAATCAATTAAAAAGATCAAAACGAAAATCTTTGATTCGAGCATTCTAAAACAAATAGGGCCTACAGTCGGCCGTTCCTCCTTATTAGGAACATTTATTGGTATATTGCCTGGTATAGGTGCAACTACGGCATCTATGCTCAGTTACAGTGAATCCGTAAGGTGGTCAAAAAAACCTGAACGTTTTGGAAAAGGTGCCCCAGAAGGCATAGCTGCACCTGAATCAGCAAACAATGCAGCTGCGATGGGTGCACTGGTACCATTGTTAGCTCTTGGAATACCGGGGAGTGCCACAACAGCTGTTATATTAGGAGCGTTTGTATTACATGGTCTGCAGCCGGGGCCAAACTTAATGAATTCAAACAGCGAGCTCGTGTACTCCATCTTTGTGGGAGTTTTATTTCTAAACATTATGATTATTCTCTTTGCAAAGCCGTTTATTTCCTCCTTTATGGTATTAATGAAAATCCCTTACACTATTTTGGGGCCGATTATTATCGTATTTTGTTTTATTGGAACATATGCTGTGCGTAATTCACTTTTTGATGTATGGATAATGCTGGCGTTTGGTTTGATAGGGTACTTTTTTGAAAAAGCGAAATTTCCTATGGCTACTGTGATTTTAGGGCTGGTACTGGGTCCGATCGCAGAAAGTGAACTGAGAAGAGCTCTACAGATGTCCGGCGGTGATATTTCGGTCTTTTTCACAAGACCTATCAGCTTATCATTACTTATTATTGCGCTGTTACTGCTTGTTGGACCGATGCTGAAGACACCTCTTAAAGCGATGAAAACAAATAATTCCTCAGCAAACAGCTAAGAACATTGATAATATAAAGATTAGCAGGTGAGAGACATGAAAGAAACACTTATTCATTATCCTCATTTTATCGGGGAGAAACAGTATGAAGGAACAGAAAAAATTATCGTGCAGGATAAATATCTAAACTCTGCATTGGCTACCATTTCAAATGGAACGGAGACAGAAGTGAACCTTGCCGTGCAGGCCGCCAGGGAGGCATTCAACACGACGAAGTTAACACCTGCGAAGAGAGCAGAGTTGTTGTATACTGCCGCTGAACTGTTTAAAGAAAGAAAAGAAGAATTGGCTGAGACCATTACAATGGAAGCTGGAAAAGTAATTACGGATGCGAGAGCGGAAGTGGACAGAGGCATCCAGACGTTTATTGCGGCTGCTGAAGAAGGAAAAAGAATTACAGGACACACGGTGCCTGTGGACGGCCAGTCTGGAAATGAAAATAGAATTGCTTTTACTATCAGAAAGCCAGTAGGTGTCATTGCAGCTATTACACCTTTTAATTTTCCATTCAATCTGACTGCGCATAAAGTCGCCCCGGCGCTTGCGTCAGGAAATACATTAGTAATAAAGCCATCTGAGAAAACACCTGTGAGTGCGATGAAAATGGCAGAGATTCTTCTGGAAGCGGGCTTTCCGCCCGGATATATAAATGTAGTGAATGGTTATGGACATGAAACGGGATCTCATTTACTAAAACACTCAGGCGTTAATATGTATACATTTACAGGAAGTCCTGATATCGGGAAGCTTATTAAAAATAATACCGGCATTCGAAAAGTGACATTAGAGCTTGGAAGTAATGCGCCTAATATCGTTCATCATGATGCGGAAAATATTAAATCCATCGCTGAATCCTGTGTAGAAAAAGGGATGATGAACAATGGGCAGGCCTGCATTTCCGTACAAAGGGTATATGTGCACGACTCTGTGGCAGATATATTTTTAGAAGAAGCAAAAGCAGCAGCAGAAGCGATGATCGTAGGCAATCCCCTGGAAGCTGACACTCAGGTAGGTCCGATGATCGATAAAAGATCTACGGAAAGAATAGAGAGCTGGGTAAATGAAGCAGTCATGGAAGGAGCTGAGATAGTGGCCGGCGGGCGCCGGAAGGGATCCATATATTTTCCTACCATATTGACTGCTGTAAAAAGCAGCATGAAGGTCGTCTGTGAAGAAGTATTCGCTCCCGTTATCGTAGTAGAATCCTATAATAACTTTGAAGAGGCAATCAAGGAAGCGAATCAGTCCAGGTTCGGCTTACAGGCAGGTGTGTTTACCTCCAATATTCATTTAGCAATGGATGCAGCCGCTCAATTAGAATTTGGAGGAGTGATTATAAATGATGTCTCCACCTTCCGGGCAGATGTGATGCCTTATGGAGGGATCAAAGACAGTGGTATAGGAAAAGAAGGCCCTAAATATGCAATAGAAGAAATGACAGATGAAAAATTAATTGTTTTGAAAACTCATTAAAGAATGTGGTGAAATGAATGAGACAGTCATGGAAAGTTAATTCTACAGAATCTATTATTTTCGGCCATGGGGCTATACAAGAGCTGGCCCGGGTCTGCGGCAGCTTACATGCTCAAAATGTGTTGATTATTACGGATAGAGGGATACGGGACGCCGGGATTCTTGATACTGTTCTAAAGAACATACCGGATTCTTTTCATATAGAAGTGTATGATGAAGCAGTACCAGAGCCTCCAGTCGACAGTGCGGTAAAGTGCTTAGAAAAAGCTAAGGAAAGAATGAGCGTTGTTGACGTTATCATTGGCATGGGCGGGGGCAGCAGCATTGATTTAGCAAAGGTGGCCGCACTTTTACTTGAACACGGCGGAGAGCCTCATCATTATTTTGGAGAAAACAAAGTGCCGGGACCGATCGCGCCGTTAATTGCAATTCCTACTACTGCCGGAACAGGCTCAGAGGTAACCTCGGTGACGGTATTGACAGATGAAAAAAACAATATAAAAACAGGAATATCTGATAATTATCTTCGGCCGAAAGTCGCTTTATTAGACCCTGAATTAACGTTAAAGCTTCCATCCTATGTGACCGCATGTTCTGGTATTGACGCTTTATGCCATGCAGTTGAAGCCTATACTGCAAAAGACGCGCACTATATTGATGCAGAAGGAGATCTTTTGTTTCAAGGGGGGAATCCGATAAGCGAGGCGCATGCTCTTCAAGCTATTCAATATATTCTTAAATATCTTCCTCACGCAGTTCATCAAGGCACGAATAGAGATGCCCGCTACTACATGCTTTTAGGAAGCTTAATGGCCGGACAGGCATTTTCCAATGCAGGCACCGCTGCGGCTCATGCATTAGCTTATCCAATAGGAGGTCTCGTAAAATCACCGCATGGAGAACTAACCGGACTGTTACTTCCTGCAGTATTAAAGCATAATAAAGCTGTCATTGCATCGAAATTAGCCTATGTAGAACGTATAATTGAGCCTCTGCATGCTGCTCTTGCAGTCGATGAAGCTGCCAGCTGCTTTATCGAGCGTATTGAAAAACTGTTACAGGATATTTTCTTGCCAACTAGACTTTCCGAGATAGGAATTGAAGAAAAAGATTTGAAATATATAGGAAGGGAAGCATTAAAGATTGAAAGGCTGATTCGAAATAATCCGAGGGTTCCAACGGAAAAAAGCTTTGAGGAACTATTAAAGGATATTCTATAAATTGTACGGTTATATCAAAATATAGGCAATTTAAGCAGGGTAGATATAATAAGACGTATAAGCGATCATTGGGCTGACGCTGAGGTGTCGGGTAAAGCATCGTTTAAGACGTTATATCTGCCCTGCTTTTTCAGGGTCGTTTATTTGGCTTTCTTTTTAAATATCCACAGCTTCTGCTTCGGTATCTTAGTTACCCGCTGTTCTTCGTGTGTCTGTCTATTTTCCTCGTCTTTCCCGAACATTTCTCTTGCTTTCGTATAGAGAATTGTCAACCATATTCCCTCCTTTCTTAGACTGATATAAAAGCCATTCCCGCTGGGTAATTAACTAAAACTTCCAATTGACCAAAAGCTTTAGCGATTTGATAAAAATTTACTAAATAATAACTAGTAATATATATCGTTAGGGTGATAAAACCATCATAATCAACGTTTTTACTTGCTTTTTAATGTGATAATAACATATATTAAGTAAACTTTATGAAATATAGTGTTGTAAGCGCTTCATAAATATGATAACTTAGTTAATATAAAGTAAATATTAAGTAAATATCTGAAAATTGTACAGCGAGGAGCATTCACTATGGCAACGATAAAGGATATTGCCAGCCGCGCTAAAGTGTCGAGTGCGACGGTTTCCAGAGTGTTAAATAAAGATACATCGCTGTCTGTCGGGAGTGAAACGCGTAAACGAATTCTTGAAGAAGCGAAAAAGCTTGATTACAAAACAGTCAAGAAAAGAAGAAGTGAACGTTTACAGACCACTGACCAGACTGAGCAGAAAATCGGAGTCCTTATTTTACAATCTCAGGAAGAAGAAATGAATGATCCGTATTTCCTTCCCATACGCCAGGGTGTAGAAAAGGAGTTTGCGAATCAGGGAGCGGTTCAGCCTCAGTTAATCTGGTTTAATAAGGAAGATATTCAGCAGTCCCTGTCTAAATTTGATGCGATTCTTGTTATTGGAGGAATCAGTGCCGAGAATCTCACCAGTGTAAGCGAACAGAATATCCCGGTCGTTTTTATTAATAAATCCCCGGATGAAAGTGAGTTTGATTCTGTGGTGGTGGATTTTGAACGTGCCACAAATCTTGCCCTGGATCATTTATTACAAAACAATATCCGCAGTATTGGCTACATTGCCGGCAGGGAATTTGAGCATTTTACAAATCGAAAGGTAGAGGTGGAAGACCCGAGGCGGACCACCTTTGAAAAGAGACTAAAGAAAGAGGGAGTATTTAATCCGGATCATGTATGGCTTGGAATGTATTCTTTTTCGGATGGATACGAGCTGATGAAAGAAGCAATAAATGCAGGAGATCTGCCGGAAGCTTATTTTATTGGAAGTGATCCAATGGCGATAGGAGCTTTGCGGGCGCTTAGAGAAGCCGGTCTCCGGGTGCCGGAGGATGTGGCGGTCATCGGATTCGATGATGTGGAAATGGCTGCTTTTACAAGTCCGCCACTTACAACGGTAAGTATCCCAACCGAAGAGATGGGACGGACCGGTGTGAGACTGTTAATGGAACGATTGAAAGGTAGAAAAATTCCACTCAAGGTAATTGTTCCTACACATTTGAAAATACGCGAAAGCTGTGGGGTGAAACGAAATATGTCACCATAGTTCAGCTTTATTCCAGTGGGGAGGGATTTAAAGAGAGAAGGATATATCACGTCGGCCGGCCATGGTAATAGTTCTGTATAAATAGTGGGAGGTAGAAAAGATGAGAAGCTTTAAAAAAAGTGCAGCAGCGGTGCTTGGGTTATCGTTAATGGCAGCAGGGTGCTCTAATTCATCCTCGGGTGGATCTGGAGATTCGACAGAATTATCAATATTTTCAACCATTACAACGGAAAGTGAAAAACAAGCTTTGGAAGAACTGATTGAAAAGTTTGAAGAAGAAAATGAAGGAATACAAATTGATATGAACTTTCCCGGACCGGATTATGAAAGCTTAATGCGTACGAAAATGGCTGCAAACGACATGCCGGACTTATTTGATACCCACGGCTGGGCAAAAACACGCTACAAGGATTATGTTGCGGATTTAAGTGAAGAAGAATGGTCCGGAAATATTGACGAAGCAATGGATCCGGTACTCCGTGATGAGGAAGGTAAACTATATGCTATGCCATTGAATCAGGCGAAGGATGGAATCAGTTACAATGCCACCCTGCTTGAAGAGTACGGCATTGAACCTCCGGAAACCTTTGCGGAATTTGAAGAAGCGCTTGCGACGATCGAGGAGAAGGGCAAAGGGGAAGTGACGCCATTGTGGATGACTGCTGATGAAGCAGGTTCTATCCAGCAATATTTTGATCAAATGGCAACGCCTTTGCTTGTCACTGATGAAGAAAATAACCATGAAGAATCACTTATGGACGGTACTTTTGACTGGTCCAATTACACCCTGCTTCCCGAAAAACTGAAGGAATTCCAGGAAAAAGGTTATTTAAATGAAGATTTATTAACTGCCGGTGGGGATCAGGCTACAAGTTTGATGGCACAGAACCAAATTGGTTTTATTTTTGCAAGCGGCGCGTTCGGTGCAGATGTTACTAAGCTCGCTGAAGATGTGAAGGTAGGGTTAATACCTGTTCCTGCCGTACATGAAGGAGATGATCCTAGCTGGATTGGCGGAGAGCGGCACACGCTGGCGTTGAATGAAGAGTCTGAGAATCCGGAGGAAGCAAAAGCATTCCTTGAATTTATGGCAGAAGAGGAAAATGCAAAAGCGATAGCTGAAGCTACTTCTCTTCCATCAGCCTTTCAGGAAGTAGAATCGGAAAATTATTATTCGGAATATTTTGATGCTTATGCGGAGATTGAAGTAGAGCCATATTTTGACCGCGTCTACCTCCCGAGCGGAATGTGGGACGTATTCAAGACAACTGGGGAAGAGCTTCTTTCTAACACATTAACGCCAAATCAAGTGTCTACAGAAATGGAATCTGAGTATCTGCGTCTGAGAGAAGAGGTAGGGGTGGAAGAAGGCGAAAGTATTGAGGAAGCAGAAGAGCCGGAGGAATAATCAGAGGGTGAGAGGATTATGACAGGGAGCTGTATGCTTCCTGTCTATCCACTACCTAAGAATGTCAGGAGTTGAAAGCATGAGTGAGCTTGCGAAGGCGAGAAATAGTCTTAATGCTGAGAAAACAATGAAGAAAAAGCGGAACAAAGAATCATCACTCTGGATTATGTATGTCCCTGCTCTCATTTTAGTATTTACGTTTGTCTTATATCCGTTTATGAACGGCGTTCGCATTTCTTTCACGGACTGGGATGGTTTTTCGCAGACGAAAAACTTTGTAGGGATAGAACAGTATACAAGAATGCTGACAGATCCGACCACCTGGCTGGTCGTTAAAAACACCTTATTGTATGGATTGGGAAGCACCATTTTCCAAAATGCGATAGGGCTTGTGTATGCATTGATATTAAATCAAAGCATCAAAATGAGAGGCCTTGTGCGGACGATCATTTACTTGCCTGTTATTATCAGCCCGTTAATTATGGGATATCTCTGGTACTTTTTCTTCGCCTATCAGGACGGAGCTTTAAATGACTTGATCATGGCACTCGGATTTGAACAGATCAATGCTTTGAACAATCCAGACTTAAATCCATGGATTATCGTGTTTGTGAACACCTATCAATTTGTCGGAATTGCCATGATTATTTACCTGGCGGGACTGCAGAGCATATCAAAAGATTTTTACGAAGCATCGACCATTGACGGAGCCTCTTCGTTTCAGCAATTCAAGAAAATTACACTGCCGCTGTTAATGCCGTCCATCACGATAAACATGGTCATCAATATTATTGGCGGGCTTAAGTTGTTTGACGTCATTATCGCCTTGACCGGCGGCGGTCCGGGAAATGCTTCTCAGTCGATGTCCACTTTTATGTACACTTTATATTTTGACCGTCAGGATGCCGGCTACGCGGCAACACAAGGAAACCTGATGCTTGTTATTATCTTAATATTGAGCCTGGCCGCGCTCGTTTACTTCAGAAGTAAGGAGGTTGAGGCGTAATGCAGACCGGATCAATGAAGAAAAATGTACTGACAGGCCTGGCCCTGTTAATCAGTTTGTTTCACCTCATTCCTTTTTACATCTTGTTCACAACCGCCTTCAAGGAATTGGGAGACTTTTCTTCCAAATGGGCGCTGCCTTCGGAGTTTTCGCTCGAAAACTTCAGCATGGCATGGGAGCGGGCAGAGCTTGGCAGCGCCTTTATAAACACCACGATCATTACAGTATTTTCAGCGGTACTGCTTATCATTATTGGTTCTATGAGTGCCTACCCGCTTGCACGTCGAATGACGAAATTAAATAATTTTGTGTACATGCTGTTTCTGGCGATTATGGTCGTGCCGCCTCTTACTGTATTAGTGCCGTTATATCAGATGGTCGTTGACTGGGGCCTGATGAATACCCATCTGATTGCGATTTTAAATAATGTTACTGCGTTTTTGCCGCTTACCATTTTTCTATATGCCGGATTTATCCGTTCAACAGTGCCTAAGGAGCTCGAAGAAGCGGCGCGGATTGATGGGGCAAGCACTGTCGGCATCTTTTTCCGTATCGTATTTCCTTTGCTGCAGCCGATCACGGCTACGGTGCTGATCATTTCCTGCGTATTTATTTGGAATGATTATCAATTTGCGATCTTTTTCCTTCAGGATGCCGATGTACGCACATTAACAGTCGCTTTATCCAGCTTCTTTGGGGAAAATACAAGCAATCTGAACCTTGTTGCAGCGGCGGCTTTAATGGCAATGCTGCCGATGGTTATACTATTTCTATTTTTACAAAAATATTTCATCGCCGGGCTTACGTCAGGCTCGACAAAAGGATAAAAAGCGGGAGGATCCTCAATGCCTATTCATTACAATCAAACTGCTCAGGAATTTCATTTACAGACGGGACAAACGAGTTATATATTCACGGTTTTAAAAAATAACCAGCTCGGCCACCTTTATTATGGAAAGAAAATCCGGCACCGTGATGATTTTTCCCGAATGCTTCTCATAGATAGTCGTTCAAATACCACCTCCGTTTTTGAAGGTGAGCTTGAGTTTTCACTTGAATTAATTAAACAGGAATATCCTTCCTATGGAACGACAGATTTCCGGGATCCCGCCTTTCAAATTACGCAGGAAAACGGCAGCAGAATATCAGGATTTGAATATCATAATCACAAGGTAGTAAAAGGAAAACCTTTGATTCATCCTATGCCCGCAGCATACGCAGAAGAGGAGGATGCTGTTACACTTGAAGTTATTCTGCGCGATCCTGTAACTCACGTAGAGCTTATTCTTTCTTATTCTGTCTTTGAACAAGAGAATGTTATTACCCGTCATGTGCGCTTTATTAACCGCGGGGATGAATCAATTTGTATTAATCGTGCGATGAGCCTGAGCGTAGATTTTCCCGATGCAGATTATGAAATGGTGCAACTGTCAGGCTCATGGGCGAGAGAGAGGCATGTGGAGGCGCGACAGCTGAGGACAGGTGTGCAGAGTATTTCGAGCGCGCGCGGAATCAGTGGTGCTCAGCACAATCCATTCCTGGCATTGAAGCGGCCGGAAACAACAGAACAGCAGGGAGAGGTTTACGGATTCAGCTTTGTTTACAGCGGCAATTTTCTCGCCCAGGCGGAAGTCGACCATTATGATGTTACAAGAGTGATCATGGGCTTAAATCCTTTTGATTTTCGGTGGGTTCTTGAAAGTGGAGAGGAATTTCAAACCCCTGAGGTGGTGATGGTCCGTTCTGATGACGGTCTGAATGGGATGAGCCAGATTTTTCACCGCTTGTTTCAGAATCATCTGGTGCGGGGATTCTGGAAGGACAAGGAACGTCCGGTGCTCATGAACAACTGGGAAGGAACGTATTTTGATTTCAATGAAGAAAAAATACTTCAGATGGCTGAAGCGGCTAAAAAGGTCGGAGTCGAACTGTTTGTACTCGACGATGGCTGGTTCGGCAAACGCGATGATGATACAACTTCACTTGGTGACTGGTTTGTTGATAAAGAAAAGCTTCCTAATGGAATTACCGGACTGGCAGAAAAGGTGAATGATCTCGGTCTTGATTTTGGCCTTTGGTTCGAACCGGAAATGATATCAAAAATCAGCCGCTTGTATGATGAACATCCTGACTGGCTTCTTCAAGTTCCGGACCGGCGGCTGTCACACGGAAGACATCAATTTATTCTTGATTTTTCCCGCAGAGAAGTTGTCGATTATATTTTTTCGATGATGGCGGAAATTTTGCGGGAGGCTCCGATAACATATGTAAAATGGGATATGAACCGGGCGATGACCGAAATAGGCTCCCTCGCACTTCCGCATGATAGGCAGCAGGAAACGGCGCACCGCTATGTGATGGGTGTTTATGATCTATACGACAGGCTGACTTCCGAGTTTCCAAGGGTATTGTTTGAATCGTGTGCAAGCGGAGGCTGCCGTTTTGATCCGGGTATGCTTTATTACGCACCGCAGACGTGGACGAGCGATAATACTGATGCGGTAGAACGTTTGAAAATTCAATACGGCACCTCGATGGTATATCCATTAAGTACGATGGGCGCACACGTTTCGGAGGTGCCAAATCATCAGGTGAATCGTGTAACTAGCCTAAAAACCCGGGCGAATGTGGCTTACTTCGGCATGTTTGGGTACGAGCTTGATATTACGACCATGACTCAGGAGGAGCTCGACTGCATCAGCAGCCAGGTTGCTTTCTATAAAGAGAATCGCGGTCTTGTTCAAAGAGGAACATTTTATCGGATCGAAAGTCCATTTGAAGGAAATGTTACGAGCTGGAATATTGTCTCAAAGGATCAGGCAGAGGTGCTTGTCGGCCGCTATCTCACACTTGCCCGGGCAAATGACGGGTATCACCGTTTAAAGCTGAAAGGACTTGATGAAACCCGTTTGTACCGGATTGAAGGCTATCGAGATGCGTTTTATGGTGATGAACTGATGAATGCGGGGCTGCTCGTGGAAAACTATCTTCCCGTCCAGGGTGACTTTGAATCTCTCGTATTGAAATTAATTCAAGTGAAAGAATGACCGTACGAAAGCTGGCATATTTATGTGTCAGCTTTTTTCGTTGTTATATAGAGGTACCTTCGCACTAATTCTGCTAAAAATACTTCTCTAAAGATAGTTAGATGGTGAATGAAAAGCTTGGGCCGCTTTGCTCCGGCGACGCATCGCAAACCTAGTTTTTTTACCGCAGGCAAGGCTTCTGAAAAAGTAAAACTACCGACTGGTATTATGTATGATTCCTCCTCTACATGTGTAGAGAAGTAGATGGTTGATTAGAGCGGACAGGCGAGTTTGCTCAGGGTATTCGTGACTCTAGTTATCTCTGGCAAAAAACCAATATTATTTGGAAATGGATTGATTGGGTACATTTAATGATTTATTCTGCTTTCCATTGAAAGCGTTTTAATATTATGATAATTTAGTTAACGATTACTAAAAAATTAGGTAAAAATAGAATCCACTAAAAGGAAGCGGCTAACATGGCGACGATAAAAGATATTGCGAAAAGGGCAAAGGTTTCCAGTGCTACAGTTTCAAGAGTGTTAAACAAGGATTCATCACTTTCAGTAGCCGAGGAAACGAGGAGAAGAATTCTGGAGGAAGCGGAAAAGCTTCATTACAAAACAGTGAAAAAAAGGAGGAGTGAGCGAAAACAACAGACGAGTGGACAGGCCCATATAGGAGTACTTATCTTACAGTCCCAGGCGGAGGAAATGAATGATCCTTATTTTCTTCCGATCCGTCATGGAGTGGAGAAGGAAATTACCATTCAGGGAATGGGGCAGCCTCAATTAATCCGCTTTTCGGATCAAAACTTTCAGCAGTTAATTTCGCAATTGGATGGACTTCTGGTGATTGGAGGTATTAATACAGACCACATACAGGAGCTGTCAATGGAAAATATACCAGTCGTTTTTATCAATAGTTCACCGGATGTCGATAGATTTGACTCTGTCGTGCTTGATTTTGAGAGAGCCACTAATTTAGCTCTAGATCATTTGCTTGAGCATGGTTTGCGAAATATCGGTTATCTTGCCGGAAGAGAATTTGATCATTATTCTGATAGAAAAGTAGAAATAGAAGATGTAAGAAAGACTACCTTTGAAAAGCGGCTAAAAAATGAAGGAGTTTTTCAGCCGCAGCACATGTGGCTGGGCAACTACTCTTTTTCGGATGGGTACGAGTTAATGAAGAAAGCAATAGAAGCTGGACCGCTGCCGGAAGCATTTTTTATAGGAAGTGACCCGATGGCCATTGGAGCACTGCGGGCGTTAAAGGAAGCAGATATTCGAGTGCCCGAAGATTTAGCGATTATAGGCTTTGATGATGTAGAAATGGCTGCGTTTAGTAACCCGCCGCTCACTACGATACGGATTCCTACAGAAGAAATGGGTAAAGCGGGAGTGCGGCTGCTGGTTGAGAGATTGAATGGAAGAACCCTGCCTTTAAAAGTAACAGTTCCCACTCAGTTGGTTATTAGAGAAAGCTGCGGTCTTTCGTCCGGCACAGCTGACAACTAAGTGCAAAAAGAAGAATCAGGAAACGAGTATTAGAAAAGGGAAGGCTGCCGCCATTTTATCGCGACGGTAATCTTCCATTGATTACTTGCTGGAGAAGTTATCATGAAGTAAAATACTCGTTTTTATTTTTCGAAAAATTGAAAAATCTAAGGGGGAAGATGCCTTCATGAAAAGTAGTAGTGTGGCAGCCCGGACCGTCAATAGAAATTGGCTAGTTTATTTCATTTTCTGCGCTGTCATTTTCCTGAGTGCATGCGGTGAGGAGGAAAATGAGGAAGCTGAAGGAATTACACTGGAGATGACTGCCTGGGGGGACACAGCAGAGCTGGAAGTGTATCAAAAAGCAGTAGACGCTTTTAATGAGGAACACCCGAATATTCACGTGAACCTGACGCCTACACCATCAGATACTTATCAGCAGCGGCTGATGACCCAGCTTCAGGGAGGAGAAGCACCGGATATTTTTTATGCCCAGCCGCAGATGATGAGTATATTAGTAGATACAAATACAATTGAACCTCTTGATGATTTTATGAATTCTGATGAATCCTATGCTCACCCGGAGGAATTTGCCGATGGGCTTTGGGGTGCCTCAAGGGTAAATGGGCAGATTTTCGGTGCTCCGGTAGATAACAATCCATTGCTTATTTATTATAACCGGGGACTGCTCAACGAGTTAGGGATAAAAACACCGCAGGAATATTATGAGGAAGATGATTGGAATTGGGATTCATTCAGAGAGGTGTCGGAAGAACTGCAGGCCAATGGGCACGGCGGCCTGGTACTGCAGGCAAACTGGGATCAGGTAGCGAGCTGGGTCTTTTCCAATGGAGGGGAACTTTATAATGACGAAGGAGAGCCGGTTATGGATAAAGACCCCAAAACGCAAGAAGCGATGGAATTTATAGAAGATATGATTAACGATGATTTAATAACATATGGCGGCGGCCTCACCAGCGGTCAGGGAGAGGATACCCTGTTTGTGTCCGAGGTGAATGGTATGATTTCAGGCGGACGCTGGTTTGTACCTAGTTTAAGCCAGGTAGAAGAACTGGACTATGATTTTATTCCGTACCCCACAAACACTGGAAACAAAATGGAGCCTGCCGGAATTGGGAGCGCATACATGGTGGCAAATAAAGATTCTGAACATAAAGAAGAAGCTTTAAAATTTTTGAGCTATTATGTGTCGGAATCCTCTCAGGATGTGCGTCTCAGTGGTACAGGTAATGCAGTTCCTTCCGTAAAAGGGATTGATGAGGTTGTTACAGAAGCGGATGAGCCGGACCATGTTGAATATTTAATCGATGCACGAGAAATAGGAGTGGTAAATAGCTCTCAAGCCTCCGTTCCAGGACTTGATACAGAAATGATGGATTTTTATGAGCTGTTTATGACAGGTCAAATGAGCGCAGAGGAAATGCTCAATGAATCCGCAGAATCAGCCCGGCTTCTGCGTAATGAATATGTGGAGGATTAATAAGACAAACGGATCTATCATTTCACTATGTAAAGCGAGGAGGATGTTACCGTGCATCACCGAAGCAGAAAATGGTGGGGATACTTACTTATCGCCCCTCAGATGATTGGGTTAATTGCTTTCTCATTGCTTCCATTTATTTTTGTGTTCGGCTTAAGTTTCACTGAATGGAATGGGTTTGGGACGCGGGAATTTGTTGGGTTTCAAAATTATATCGATCAGTTTACAAGCCCTATTTTTCGAACAGCACTTTTGAATACGTTAATATTTTCACTTATTTATATACCGGGGTCAGTGGTAGCAGGTTTGTTTGTTGCGTTAGCGCTTCATAAGATAAAAGGGAGAAATTTTTACCGCTTTTTCTATTTCGCGCCAGTTGTTACGAGCTCTGTAGCAGTTGGTGTTATCTGGATGTTTTTACTTGATTCAAATGTAGGTTTTGTAAATCAAATTTTAGCGGTCTTCGGCATAAATGGACCTGATTGGCTGACGGATTCGGCCTGGGTGCTTGTATCTATTGCAATACTTAGTATTTGGTGGCAGCTTGGGTTTAATATGATTATTTTTTTAGCCGGACTGCAGAGTATACCAGCTACCTTCTATGAAGCTGCAGAAATTGATGGGGCCTCTCCATTTAGAAAGTTTTATAACATAACATTACCGCTGCTGACACCGACCATATTTTTTGTCACAGTAATGGCAGTGATTAGCTCCTTCCAGGTTTTTGATCAAGCGTTCGTTATTACAGAAGGCGGTCCCGGAAAAGCGAGCTATACGGTAGTTTATCATATTTATGAGCGTGCTTTTGAGTATTTTGAATTTGGCACAAGCTCGGCTGCGACGATGCTTCTGTTCATCATAATTCTGACGTTTACATTGATTCAATTGCACTATTCAAGAAAGTGGGTGCACTATGAAAACTAGTCAATTACGCAGAGAACTGCACTGGTCCCGATTATTGCTGCATTTGATTATTATTATAGGTGCCATTGTTATGGCTGCCCCCTTTATCTGGATGGTAACAAGCTCCTTTAAAACATTGGATCAAATGTTTGCGGTTCCTCCAGAATTTATTCCAAGGCCGATCGTCTGGACAAATTTTATTGAATCGTTACAGGCCCTGCCTTTTGGACGTGCATACTTTAACAGCTTTTACATCACAACGATTATCGTTTTAGCACAAATGATCACAGCCTCAATGGCTGCGTATGCTTTCGCAAAAATTAAATTTCCAGGAAACAACGTGTTATTTGTGTTCTTTTTAGCAACAATGATGATTCCGATTCAAGTAACGATTATTCCGTTATATCTTATTATGAGCTCGCTGGGGCTGCTTGATAATCATTTATCGATCATACTGCCGAACGCACTTTTTAATGCATTAGGGGTGTTTCTCCTGAGGCAGTTTATGATGACTATCCCGGATTCAATGGAGGAAGCGGCAATTGTTGACGGAGCGAATCCACTGCAGATCTATTGGAAGATAATGCTTCCGCTCGTTCGTCCTCCGCTTGCTGCGTTTGGTATTTTTGCGTTTGTCAGCATGTGGAACAATTTTTTGCAGCCGCTCGTTTTCCTATATTCAACCGAATTGGCAACTGTTCCATTAATGCTTCAGTTTTTCAGCTCTCAATATGCTACAAACTGGCCGCAGATGATGGCAGGGGCGACCATTTCTGTTTTGCCGGTGCTGATTGTTTACATCATAGCTCAGAAACAAATTATTGAAGGGATTGCATTGACAGGAACGAAAGGATAGAAAGAAAAGGTGACACGCCACCCGGCTGGCCACTGTCACCTTTTTCATATATAGAATCTATCATAAGTAGAGGGAGAGGCTATACAGACGACGATATTATTTGAATGCAGGGAGCCAATCTCCGTGAGCCTCAATCAATTCGTCGCAGAGAGAGACTATGTCGTCAATAGAAAGCTCCGCTGACGTGTGAGGGTCCAGCATAGCAGCTTGATATATATGCTCCTTCTTTTGTGTGACGGCTGCCTCAATTGTTAAAAGCTGTGTATTAATATTCGTCCGGTTCAAGCCGGCCAGCTGCTCAGGCAGATCTCCGATATACGTTGGCCGGACCCCGTTTCTATCAACAAGACATGGAACTTCAACGCATGCTTTTTCAGGCAGGTTGCTGATGAGTCCGCCTGTATTTAAGACATTACCTCCGATCCGGTATGGCTGATCGGTTTCCATAGCTTCAATCATGTGAGAGGCATATTCACGGGAACGCTCGTGTGCCAGGTTTTGATTGTGGACAACTTCTTCGCGCATTGACTTCCATTTTTCAATCTGCTCTACACAGCGGCGCGGGTATTCATCGAGAGGAATATTAAATCGCTCAATCAGCTCAGGATATTTACTTTTGATAAAATAAGGATGATATTCTGCGTTATGCTCGGATGATTCCGTTACGTATGCGCCAAAGCGCTGCATTAATTCAAACCGAACCATATCTCCGTGCTTTTCTTTCTGTTTTTCCTGAGCACGCCGTTTTATTTCAGGGTAGAGATCTTCCCCGTCACGTGTAACTTCGAGGAGCCAGGCCATATGATTAATCCCGGCGATCTTTGATTGTACGCCCTCGCTTGACATGTCAAGTGCTTTGAAGAGCTCTGGCACACAAGCCTGCACACTATGGCACAGCCCGACTGTTTTTACTCCGGTGTGGTGGAGCATCGCCCCGGTTATCGGAGCCATCGGATTTGTATAATTGAAAAGCCAGGCATCCGGGCACACCTCTTCAATATCTTCAGCGATATCAAACATGACCGGAATTGTACGAAGACTTCGAAAAAGTCCGCCCACACCAATCGTATCCGCTATCGTCTGGCGCAGTCCGTATTTTTTTGGTATTTCAAAGTCAGTGATGGTTGCTGGATCGTAACCTCCTACCTGAATAGCATTAATGATGTAGGACGCGCCGGCCAGTGCTTTTTTTCTGTCGGTATATGCTTTTACTGTAACGGTACTGCCGGTAGATTCCTTTAAATTTTTCAGCATATTTTCAGAGTCTTTCAGACGTTCGTGATCAATATCAAAGAGTGCGAATTCGAACTCCTGCAGGCGTGGGGTGAGCATGCAATCTCCAAGAATATTTTTCGCGAATACAGTGCTTCCTGCGCCGATAAATGTAATTCGTTTCATCATAAACCTCCTGGCAAATAGTAAATTGTTGCGGTATTATCTTAGTAAGTACTATTATCTTATGATAGAAATTGTCAGAATACAATGGTAATTAACTGCGATAGGAGGGTAAAATATTGCTGATAGAAGAGCATAAATTTGGCTCCTATGGGCTGCGTTTTCAGAAAAAAGAGAGGCTGCGTGCTGCGAATATCTGGTCCATCGGCTGGGAGACCCAGACTTCAGAGAATTATTACTGGGATGGTATGAAGCGCCAGGGAAAAGATCATTTTATCTTTCAATATACACTCTCCGGGCGCGGAGCTATTGAAATAGAAGGAAGGACATATGACCTCCCGACGGGGAAAGGGTTTTTTGTTAAAATTCCAAGTGATCACCGCTATTATTTTCCAAAAGGCTCCGAGGAATGGACCTTTGTATATATAACGCTGTACGGGGAAGAAGCTGCTGCCTGCTGGGAATCGGTATGGAAGGAAAAAGGAAGCGTTGTGACAGTGCCGGGAGATGCATCCATGATTCAAGTACTGCTGGCTACTTTTCAGCAGGTGGCGGATAAAGCGATTACAGATTCTTACCTTGCTTCTGCGCGTGCTTATACATTTTTGATGGAATGCTTTCGTTTTTTAAAAGAAAAGGATACACTTCAGGATAGGCTGCCGGATGCAGTTTCTAAAGCAGTAAATTACATTGAGCTTCACTACAATGAGGCAGTCGGAGTGGAAGAAATTGCTGCTGCGGCAGGGCTGTCCAAATATTATTTTATCCAGCGTTTCCGGGAAAGTACCGGCACAACACCAACGCAGTATATGACGAAATTACGGATTGAAAAAGCAGTCGAGCTATTAAGAAGTACGAATTTTCCTATTCATGAGATTGCTGAAAAAGTCGGCTATTCCAATGCAAATTATTTTAACAAAGTGTTCCGGAAAATGGTTGGGACTTCAGCCGGTCAGCTGCGGGAAGGAAAGTATGAAATTCCAATTGATCATGTGATCCTACAATAAAAGGGAGGCCGTTAATCAGCGGCGGACTGTTAAATGAGGTAGAGAGTGAGGAATAAAAAGCATATGAGAGAATCTTTACAAAGTATTTTGAAAGCGGTTGAAGAAGGGAAGATGACCAGCAGGGAAGCGCATGATGAGCTGAAAGGCTATGAAAATCTCGGGTATGCCAGAGTCGATTCGGCAAGGTCCAAACGAAAAGGGTTCCCTGAGGTGGTTTATGGCGGTGGTAAAACTGCAGAGCAGCTCGTGGAAATCACAGCCACTATTATGAAGGACGGTCGTTCCGTACTTGCCACAAGAATTTCAGAAGAAAAGGCTGCCAGAGTACAGGCCTTTCATAACGAGATCACGTATGATCCGGTCTCCAGACTCCTCTATTATCGACAAGGGGATGTGGTTTCGACCGGACGTCGAGTCGGGGTGTTGTGTGCCGGCACATCCGATCTTCGTGTAGCAGAAGAAGCTGCTGTAACCGCTGATGTGATGGGGAATGAAGTTCATCGAATCTATGATGTCGGAGTTGCCGGACTGCACCGTCTGCTTGATGCGCTCCCTGAGATAGATGCATGTGATGTGCTGATTGTCGTAGCGGGGATGGAGGGCGCACTTCCAAGTGTCGTCGGCGGACTGGCCCCTCAGCCGCTGATCGCCGTTCCAACAAGCGTCGGCTACGGAGCAAATATGGAGGGCCTGGCCACGCTACTTGGGATGCTGAATTCCTGCTCTTCTGGGATTACGGTAGTCAATATTGATAATGGCTTTGGTGCTGCATACAGCGCTACTCTTATGAACCGAATTGGATGGAGGGAGAACGGCAGATGAGAATACTTTACCTCGATTGTTCTATTTCCGGGATCAGCGGTGATATGATGCTTGGAGCACTGCATGCTCTAGGGGCGGATATGGAAGAAATCGAAAAACAATTAAAGCAGTTTCCGATGGAAGCATTTTCTTTAAATATTTCAGGAGTGGTTAAGAAAGGCATATACGCTTCGAAGGTAGATGTTGTACCAGAAGAAGAACCTTACCATCACCGGCATTACTCATCAATTCGTAAGATGATAGTAGAATCAGCTCTTAGTGAAAAGGCCAAGGCTTTCAGTCTGCAGATTTTTGAACCGATCGCCGCCGCGGAAGCGGCTATTCACCATACGACGGTGGATGAGGTTCATTTTCATGAAGTCGGCGCAGTTGATTCCATCGTGGACGTGGTCGGGGCAGGGATCGCACTTGACCAGCTTGAAATAGAAGATGTACAAGCATCAGCTGTTGTGCTCGGTAATGGAAAAATAAAGATGGCACACGGCATGTATCCGATTCCTGCTCCTGCAACAATGGAGATGATGAAGGGAATCCCTGTTCAGGAAATTGATGTCCGCGGCGAGCTGACTACTCCTACAGGGGCCGGCTTAATAAAAGGGCTTGCCTCTCGTTACGGTACGATGCCCTCGATGGAGGTTATAGAGGTCGGTTACGGCGCAGGAACGAAGGATTTTCCTGATCACCCGAACGTTCTGAGGGCTGTACTTGGAGAGAAGCGGAAAGTGTAATAAAAATTATTTTTTTTCTGATGATTCCTGCCCGTTCAGTTCTGCAGAGCTGCCCAGATATACTGATAAATGTCCTTGAGCGGTATATCTGCTGCCTGGGCCGCTCTGGCACACTCCTCAAATTCCGGTGACTGTTCAACAAGCTTCCCCTGGTGAAACGCTTGTTTGACAGTAATGTCTCCCCATGGAGTGGATAGGGAGATAAAGGAGCGTTCAAGGCGGTGTACAGAAATTGGATAATAACGGAGTCCGAACGTTGTCGTTTCCACAAACAGATGCTTTTTCACAACAGGGAGCACGTCTGCACTGCACAGCAGTGTAAGAAGCACGGCAGGGCGGTTTTTCTTCATGTAGATCGGAGTGTAATATACATCGTTTGCGCCAACCGCAAATAGTCGGTCCATTAAATGTCCGATCATTTCCGGGGTCATATCATCTAAATTGATTTCTACTTTAAACATGTTGTCATCAATATGTTCATAACGGTGGTTAAATTCTGGCATGGCCTGGCCCTCCTCTCACCAACCATTGTAGCATTTTCTCGTATTGGAGCCACTTTTTTTGGGGGCCAGGCCCCGCCAAAAATTACACAATTCAGCTGTTGACATTTTCAGAAAATTCGTATATTATCAAATTAACTTATTCCAATCATTGAAAAAAGTAAGGTGCCGCAGCTGCATAATTATAGTTAGGAAGGAACGTTTATGGCAGGAGAAATTACGCGAACAGGCAATTTAAAGCTTATTCAAGAATTAAATCGATCGATTATTCTAAATACAATTCGGAAGCACGAGCCTATTTCAAAAAGCGGGGTAGCAAAAAATCTTTCGATAAGCCCCACTACTGTATCAACGGCGGTGTCAGAACTAATCAAAGCTGGTTTTGTCAAAGAAGGAGGTTCGGGATATTCAAGCGGTGGCCGCAAGCCTATTATGCTTGAATTTAATCCAGACGGAAACTTCATTATAGCTGTATCGATTACGAACACAGATCTCACAATTGGGCTCGTGAATATGGCTGCGGAGATTAAAGAAAAAAAACATTACAGCTTTGCCAATTTTTACAGTGTGAACGTAATTGAACACTTGATTTCCTCATTGAAGGATTTTATAAGTGCTCATGTTGAACCCCTTGATTATCTAGGAATTACGATTATTGCACCGGGTATAGTTGATTCTGTAAAAGGAACAATCTTATATAACTCTCAGTTAGAACTGCATGATGTTGATATAACTTCCACTGTCCAGGAGGTTTTTAACAAAGAAACCCTTTTAGAAAACGATGTTAATGCGTTGGCTTTGGCTGAGAAAGAATTCGGGAATTATACTTCATCTAATCTGGTCTTCGTGAAGCTGAGTGATGGCGTTGGTGCAGGTGCCATTCTAAATGACAAAATTTTCAGAGGGCACAATGGCGGAGCCGGAGAATTTGGGCACACTAGTGTTGATAAAAACGGGATGAAATGTGAATGTGGTAACAACGGCTGTTTAGAATCCTACGTCAGCTGGCCTACTATTTCCGGAAGGATTGGAATTGCACTTAAACGGGGCAGAAAAAGTCTTTTGAGGAAAATAGGGGCAGTTGATAATATAACACCTGAGCTTTTTGTTCAAGGAATTGCGATGGAGGACGAGCTATGTCTCGAAATTGCAAACGATGTAGCTAGTTATCTTTCTACTGGACTTGCCAATATAGTGAGTCTATATAACCCGTCACTTATTATTTTAGGAGGTGACCTGATTTATAAAAATGACTATTTATTAAAGCTGATTGATGAAAAAATTAGAAGAAAAGGCATGGAAGTTCTTACGAGAGATTTAAATATCCAGGCTTCCGCTTTAGGAGAGGATTACGAACTGATTGGTGCTGCCTCCGTTATTTTACAAAGAATTTTTCAGGTGAATGTTTTAAAATAATTTTTGAACACTTATTTCATCGGATGGAAAAAGTAGAATTGGTGCATTTTAACAGAATATAAAAAGGGGTTGTAAAGATGAAAAAGTGCTGGTTGGCAATACTAAGCTTAATGTTTATTCTCGGAGCATGTTCAGGAGGCGGCAGCGGCAGTGAAGAAGATAGTTCAGAAGCAGAAAGCAGCAGTGGTGAAGAAGTAACTCTCCGCTATTTTCACCCCGGAGTGGATCAGCCCGGTACCCGTGAAGGAATTGAAGATATGATCGAACGGTTTGAAAGTGAAAATGAAAATGTCACCATTGAACTGGAAACGGCAGGATGGGATGATGCCTACCAAAAACTTGTTACCGATTTAAGCGGGGGTTCAGCACCGGATATCTTTTTCGGAGGGACAAGGTGGGTGCCGACTTTTGCAGCTATGGATGCGCTTCTTCCTCTAACAGAGCAAGCATCTGAGCATATTAAATTGTTTCATGATCCGCTGCAGAGCAATGTAACAATTAACGATGAAGTTTATGCAATTCCACGTGGTTTTTCAACGAGAACATTAATTTACCGAACGGATTTAATTGACGAACCACCGACTACCTGGGAAGAGCTGGTAGATACAGCAGTAGAGGTGCAGGAGAATAATGAAGATATTTATGGGTTTGGTGTTTCAGGAGCAAGTCATATTTCTACCGTTGAGCAATATTTGAATTATGTTTATCAGAATAACGGTGACGTTTTTGATGAAGAAGGCAATGTCATCATTAATGAGCCGGAAGCCGTGGAGGCTCTGCAATTTTACACAGACCTATACCGGGTGCATGAAGTCGTACCGAATCCTGTGGAATATAACCGTGAAGAGCTTCCTACCTTATTTTCCCAAGGGAGAATTGCCATGTATGTCATTGGCCCATGGGGCAGAAATATGATGGGCGAGGAACCCGACAATGATGAATTTCCTTATGACAATGCACCACTTCCAGAGGGAGCGTCTAAATCTAATATTTTTGGATCAGATTCGATTATGATTTCTAATGAGACTGAATATCCGGAAGAAGCATGGGATTTTGTTGAATTTATCACTCAGCCGAATGAGCAGAAACAGTATGACCTTGATCAGGGACTGGTTCCTATTCAAAAAGATGAAATGGAAGAAGAAGAATTTCATGAAGATCCGTTTTTCTCTAAATATGTAGACATGATTGAATACGGACATGAAGCGCCAAAGCCAACAGCATGGGAACCATTCCAGGACATTATCTCTGAGGCTGTACAAAATGCTATGGAAGGAACAGATCCTCAAGAGGCTCTGGATGAAGCCGCAGAGAAAATTGAAGAAGAGGATTTAATGCCAATACAGGAATAAATGACTCAAGTATGTAAATCTCATAAAAGGCACCTTGGCGGGTGCCCCTTCTTTTTATACTTTAAAACATAAACCTTTTTAAAGGTATCAATTCTCAATGCTTTCGCCTTCTGGACCTGGCGGCAAGCCAATTTTATTGGATGGAGCTGTGAAGGTAATGAATTATAAATTAAAACAAAGCTTCTCTCCCGAACGTTCTCCACTTTTGTATTTACTTCCGATGATACTTTTTATGGGAATAATGATTGCATTTCCGATTGGGAGAGTATTTTATTTATCGCTGATGGAAAATCAGCTGACCAGGCCAGAGCTTGGAGTTAATTTCGTAGGGCTCGATAATTATTTGAGTCTGTTACTATCCAACGAATTTTGGGCAACGCTTTTCCGCACAGTAGGATGGACCTCTTTATCCGTAATATTAAAAGTTGCAGCAGGCTTTGGAATAGCATGGCTGCTAGCAAAAGAAATAGGGTTTAAAAAGGTATACATGTTTTTATTAATGGTTCCGTGGGTGACACCGATGGTGGTAGCAGCAGTTTCCTTTCGGTGGATCTACGATGGGGAATTCGGCACGTTGAACTATATCCTGCGAAGTATCAACCTCATAGAAAGCAACATCCAGTGGCTGGGAAAAGCAGCGAACGCATTTATGGCAACAGCCATTGTAGATATGTGGCTCGGCCTTCCATTTATGGTATTGATGTTTCTCGCTGGCCTGCAGTCTATACCAAAAGAATTAAAAGAATCAGCAAATATTGACGGAGCAAATGGCATGCAGGTGCTCAGGCATATCATTTTACCGATGATGAAGCCGATCATCCTGGTAGCAACTACGTTATCAACCATTTGGACTTTTAATTCATTCGGAGTTATTTGGCCAATGACCAGGGGCGGCCCGGTCGATGCCACAACAACTCTTGTTGTAGAAGCATATGTACAATCGTTTGGCTCCTTTGATCTTGGTATGGGTGCAGCGATTGCTGTTGTGATTTTCGTGTTTTTAATGCTCTCCACAATTGTTTACCGCAGATTATTATTGAAACAAGAGCAATGGTAAAAAGAGGAGCGAAGAAACCCCATGAAAAATAAAAAATGGAAAAATGGTCTCGTGCATCTTACGTTAATCGTAATATTCTCCTTATTGATGCTTCCCATTTTTGTGACTTTTTCTACTTCATTGGAGACATTTCGAGGAGCGCTTTCGTGGCCGCCTTCGTTTATACCTGAAAACCCGCAGTGGATAAATTACGTGGAAGTATGGAGCGGAAGATATGAATTCAGCGGGCCATTTATTAATAGCTTGATTATCGGTGGGATGACATCACTTATCACAATAATATTCGCTTTTCCGGCCGCCTATGCCTTAACAAGGTTTACGTTTGTCGGCCGTGGAAGCCTGCTGTTTATTGTATTGATGACCCAAATGTTTTCTCCAGTAGTACTCATCGTCGGCCTGTATCAGCAAATTCAGGTTTACCAACTATTAAACACTCTTTCTGGTGTTATTCTGACTAACTGTGCCTTTACGATTCCATTGGCTGTTTGGCTTCTTCACGGCTTCATGAAAAGTGTTCCGGTTGATATTGAAGAAGCGGCTGCCGTAGATGGATGCTCAAGGGTAAGAGGAATTATTAAGGTTATTCTGCCGCTGTCGGCTCCAGGAATTGCCATGGCTGGAATCTATGCGTTTATTTGGAGCTGGAATGACCTGCTGATCCCGCTGATCTATATCACTGAATCTTCCCTGCGTCCTGTCAGTCTTGCTTTGACTGACTTTGCCGGACAAAATACAATCTACTGGCACGAAATGATGGCAGCCAGCATTATTTCCACCATTCCAATTGCTATTATGTTTGCGTTTGTACAGAAGTATTTTGTACAAGGATTTACCGCAGGTGCAATCAAAGGATAATACAATTTAACGAAAAAGGTGATATGTGTGATAAAAGTTCTGTTGGTAGGAGCGGGGACGATGGGAGAGGTTCACGCTGAAGCCTATATGAAAATGAAGGATGCAGAGGTTATTGGTGTGGCTGATTGGAGCGAGGACAGAAGAAGAGAGCTTGCTGCCAAGCTCGGAGCGGCTCCGTTTAAGGAACTTTCAGAAGCGTTGGCTTCCTTGGAAGAAGTGGATATCGTAGACATCTGCCTTGCTACGGATAAACACGGAGATGCAGTGAAAATATCAGCTGATTACGGCGCAGCGGTTATATGTGAAAAACCTCTCGCCAGATCTTTAGAAGAAGCGGAGGAACTAATTACTTATTGTGAAAACAAGCGTACCACCTTATTCGTAGGGCACGTTCTTCGTTTTTTTCATGAATACGTCAGTATAAAAGACCGGTTGGATAACGGAGAGATCGGCATGCCGGGTGTTGTTCGGACATTTCGGGGCGGAGCATTTCCGGAAGGAATGAATAATTGGTATGCAGATGTTGAAAAAAGCGGTGGTCTGATTCTAGATATGATTATTCACGATTTTGACTTTTTGCGCTGGTGTTTTGGAGAGGTTGAGCGGGTGTATGCGAGAAGTCTGACTGATAGATTAAAGGATAAGATGGATTACGCCCTCGTCACGTTGAAATTCAAAAACGGTATACTGGCACACGTGGAAGGAAGCTGGGCACATGAAGGTTTTAACACCGCTTTTGAAGCTGCAGGTAAAGAAGGCATTATTGATTTTGACAGCAGCCGCGATAAATCATTAATATTGCAGCAAAAATGCGTAACAAAGAACGGCGGAGGGGTGGAAGTGCCTGCAAGTGCAGTAGAAGACAGCCCGTATTATTTGGAGCTTCGGCATTTTCTGGATTGCTTCCAAACAGGAGCAGAACCAATAGTAAACGCCAGGGATGCCGCAGAAGCGATAAGAATTTCCTTAGCCGCCCTGGAATCAGCTCGACAGAAAAAGCCTGTATATATTGGGGAGGAATTAAAATGAAGCTGGGAATAATCAGCTTTGCTCATGTGCATGCAGAAGGATATGCCAATGTGATAAAAGAGCTGCCGAATATAGAATTATCTGGTATTGCCTACGAAGAAGATGAATATTTAGGAAAAGCGGCAGCTAATAGGTTTCAAACCACTTTTTATTCCTCTGTAAAAAAATTATTAGACTCCGATATTGATGGAGTTATCATTACTTCTGAAAATGTACGTCACAGAAAGCATGTAGAAATGGCGGCTGAAGCCGGGAAAGCCATTCTCTGCGAGAAGCCGATTGCGACAAATAAGGAAGATGCAGAGTTTATAGTAAAGCTTTGCGAAGATGAGGGTATTTATTTTCAAACAGCATTTCCTGTGCGGTACAATACCCCGATAAGGGAGGCGAAAAAAGCACTAGAACAAGGTGCAGTCGGAGAAATTCTGGCGCTGAAAGGAACCAACAGGGGAGTGAATCCAGGCAGCTGGTTTACTGATAAAGAATTAGCCGGCGGAGGTGCCTTGATGGACCATACCGTTCACGTTGCTGATATTTTACGCTGGTACACTGATTCCGAGGTATCGGAAGTTTATGCAGAAACGGGAAACCTTCTTCATAATCATGAAACGGAAGACTGCGGCCTTATAACGATGGAATTTGAAACGGGAGCTTTTGCCTCACTGGATGTAAGCTGGTCCCGAAATAAAAAGTTTCCAACGTGGGGAGATGTCATGATTGAGATAGTTGGAACAAAAGGAAATTTAAAAATAGATGCATTCGGGCAGCGTCTTCATGTGTACTCTAACGAACAAGGTGTGTCCTGGGAACACTGGGGAGATAACATGGACAAAGCAATGATTAAGGATTTTACAGAGAGGTCGATGGCTGGAAATACTTCTCCAGTCACTGCATTTGATGGAATGCAAGCATTAAATGTCGCTATTGCGGCTAATAAATCTTCGACTAAAGGGAAAAGCGTCACGATTTCATAGAACTAATACACAGGTCAGTATCAAGGGAGGCGATTGATATGACTTCAAGACATTTAGAGGACTTACTCCAAACGTGCTTATTCCCAACGTCCCAACTAGAAGGTATTGGAGTGGCTTCTGCTGGACTTCTTGATACAAAAAATAATAAAATTATATATGCTCAAAATTTAAATACACGCTACGTAAAGATTAGAGAGATTCTAACAAAGAGGTTTCTTCTGCCCGTAAAAATCTGCAATGACGTAATTGCTGCGGCTCTAGCTGAGTGTCATTGGGGTTATAATAAAAAGACGTATCGCGCAGTTGGTGCGGTTGGGTTATTACAGAGTGATGTAGTCAACCATAATTTAATTGGTGAAAAATAGAAAGGAGAAGAGGATGAAAAACAACTCCTTTTTACTTAGGCATGTGTCCGTAGTAAATCACGATTTCACGATGGACGATGCCTTCATTTTAGTAGAAGAGAACAAAATTAAAGCAGTGGGATATGAAAATAATATTGAGCAGGAGCTTTCACTGGAGGAACAGCAAATTCCAGTTCAGCATCAAGTGAAACCAGGCACACGGCTCGTTCCGGGAATGATCGATATGCATATTCACGGAACGAGCAACTCGGATACGATGGACGCCACACCGGAGGCGCTGGAAGTAATAGCGGGAGCTCTACCGGCTGAAGGCACTACTTCCTTCCTGGCCACTACCCTGACTTCCAATGAGGAAGCGATCACAAACTCGCTCCAAAACGCAGCAGCGGTAAGGAAAGGAAAGCAGTATAAAGGGGCAGAGCTGCTAGGCATCCACCTTGAAGGCCCATTTTTTTCGGAAGAAAAAGCTGGAGCGCAGCCGAGGGAATTTTTAAGAGACGCAGATGTAGATCTGTTTCAAAAATGGCAGGAAGCGGCGGATGGCCTTATCCGCCTGGTTTCTCTAGACCCTGAAAGAGACAGGGGACATCGGTTAATCCGCTACTTAAGAGAAACGGGAGTAATTGTTTCTGCCGGCCACTCAAATGCAGGAATTGAACAAATAACCGAAGCTGTACACCAAGGTGTTTCACGTGTAACACATCTTTATAATGGAATGAGCGGCCTTAACCACCGCGAACCGGGGCTGGCTGCTGCTGCATTGCTTAATAAACATCTTCAGGCTGAGATCATTGCCGACGCCATCCATGTACATCCTGCAATGGTAAAACTTGCGTATGAAATGAAAGGGGCCTCGGGACTGACAATGATTACCGATTCGATTCGGGCAAAATGTATGAAGAATGTCAGCTTTAAGCTTGGTGGACAGGAAGTCATCATGGAAGGAGCGAAGCCGCTGCTTCCGGATGGAACTCTTGCTGGAAGTGTATTAAAAATGAACGAAGCGATGCGAAACTTAATGACATTTACTAAATGTCTGCCGGAGGAAGCGGTGGCTATGACGTCATGGAACGCAGCTCGCGAATTAGGTGAGGATCACCGTAAGGGAAGGATTGCACCTAGAATGGATGCTGATTTTACTCTTCTAAATGATTCCTTTGAGGTAGAAAAAACCTGGTGCATGGGAACGCTCGCTTATGACAAGGAATAGGGGGTGGAGACCGTTGGAAATCATTCAAGTGAAAAATTACAAAGAAATGAGTCTGCGGGCGGCAGGCCTTTTTGCCTATTATATTAAATCAAACCCACAGGCAGTACTCGGCCTTGCGACAGGCGGCACTCCCGTGGGGATGTATCGTCAACTTGCTGCATTAAAGAACCAATTCGACGCAAGCCGCGTGACCACTTTTAATTTAGATGAATATGAGGGTCTGCCTCCTCATCATCCGCAGAGTTATTATGCTTATATGAAAAGGTATGTGTTCGACCCGCTCGGGCTCAGCAGAGCACAAACCAACCTGCCCCGTGGCGATGCCCATGATCTCGAAGCGGAATGCAGGCGTTATGAACAGCTTATCAAAGATTACGGCTATATCGATCTGCAGCTTCTCGGTATCGGAGAAAATGGTCATATTGGATTTAATGAGCCGGGCACATCTTTCACTTCTCGCACTCATCTTGTTACGCTAAAGTCCTCCACAAGAGAAGCGAATGCCCGATATTTCAAGCAGCCTGACCTTGTTCCTGATCGAGCTATTACAGCAGGCATTGCAACCATCATGAGCAGCAGCTGGATTGTTCTGCTTGCATCTGGGCCCAAAAAATCGAAAGCTCTCGAAAAGCTGCTTACAGGAGAGATTCATGAAAGCTTCCCAGCCTCCATTCTTCGTGAACATCCTAGAGTTACGATCATTGCCGATAACTCAGCACTCTCCACAGCCTCCTCTGGGCACAGATAAATTCATGACTTGAGATTTCCTGTGCTTCAGCATTTATGGTTCTAAAGCCTCCATTTTATTGATTTCCCATTCTGAGAACAATTCAGCTCCATCCTCGGCTATATTAGTACGAGGCAGAATGTTTAATAGTGTACAATCAATTTTTACAGTTTATTAATACGATAACTCATTTAGACAGGGGAAACGGCCATGCAGAGGCTATAGGAAAACACCGGATAATCATTGTTTTAATTCATGTTATAATGGATAATTCAAACTGCCCTGGACAAAATAAATGTTATCTATGAAAAAGTGGTACAATTGTAAAAAAACATGGAATAAGTGGTGCGATGCTTTTTTCCTCCTACATACTTCTGATACAATAATCTAAGAGACTGGAAAATAAAGTCCCGTCTTATAAAAAAGGATGTATCCCATTGGAAAAAAATTCACTTCAAGCAGAAATAGCCAGCTACACTGGCAAGCTATTGAGAGATAACTTTGGTAAAGGCCCTTCTTCCGTCTATGTTACGATTAAAAGGCCTTTTGTTTCGATCTATCTGAGAGATTCCTTGCACCGATGGAGCGTGTGCTGCTGGATCAAAATAAAGGGCAGAAGATAGAGGAAACAAGAGATCTTTTAATGGAGGAGCTTCTTCCGGAAATGCGAGCGACGCTGAGAGCTTCCGGTCTCGACGTGAAAGAAATGTATTATGACTGGTCGCTGTCTAACCGCTCAGGTATGGTCCTGGCGGTGCTTCATGAAGGAGATGCGGATCAACTCCCTGATGAGTATACAGGTAGAAAACAGCTTCATAATGAAGTTGTATGGGCGAGTCAGCAGGCAGAAAAGACACCGACTCATGTCGATTCTTATTTGTTGAATGAGCGGACATTAATTGTACTCCGCAAGGGCATCCTCGTTCGTATTGAAAAGGAATTAATACGAGCGGGCTTTGAAGAAAATTTAAAGCTCACTAAACGCCACCTGGAAAAGGGCCTCATCAACAACCAGAACCTTGAAAAGATCCTTCAAACAGGTGTTTTAGATACATTTGTAGATTGGGACTTCCAGCTGGATAAAAGCTATTTCATATTCATATTACAACCTCCCCGTTAAGGTGGAAATGAGCCGGATATTAAAGCTGGACATAAGCCGAAAGAGATCTCCGCGATCTTTTTCGGTTTTTTTAATGGAAAAAACTGTCTCTTGAAAATGCTTGTACATTTGATTTCCATGGAACTTAAGAAAAGAGGTATCTTGCATGAAATTTATTATTGACCACTCTATGCAGCTTATTCATCGAACACCATATGCAGGGGACCTTTGCAATTTTCAAGAAACTCCTTTACTGCAGAGGGAAGGCTCTCACGACGAAAGTTATATTAATAAATTGATTAAAGAAAAGAAATACGAGCGCTGCGATTATTGCAAATAAACGGTCTCTCTTAAATTTTTACCACAAACTGCTGCGGGTGGTCCTGCCGCAGCTTTTTCTCGTGTAAAAAAAGTGCTCGCAACGTGTGTATCTTGTGTATAATAAAATAGTGGTCGGCATGATCAAACAGTGTTCACAATAGAAAACGCTTTTATTAACTGATTTGAATACTGTTCTTGTGATCACCGCAAAATAATGAAAGGAGTTTCTATACGTATGCTATCTGATTTAAATCAGCAATTGCAGAATGCTCTTCATGAGGCCATTCAGCATAAGAATTTTACACGGGCGGAGGAAGCAGTCGCTCATTTAAAAGCCCTTTCTGATATGGAAGCATTTATCCATGGTTCAGAAATAAGAGCAGGTCTGCGACAAGTAGATCTTTCTGTTAATCAGGAAGCTACTAATGATTTACTTGCGCCTGTCGCAAAAAAATCTGCTCCAGTACAAGCTTCACTAAACCACCAGGTGAATAGTCAAAATGCATCAGCAGCTAAGCGTGATACACTCTACTTATACTATATCGAAGCGGAAAATTTGTTGAAGTTTAAAAAATCTCCTCAGACATACGCGGTAAGCCTTGAATTCTTTCAAACCTTTCTTGAAAATCTTTCCTTCTGGAAAGGCGTGGATCCTTTTTCTTCGAAGGATTATTATGAACATTTCACAGCCAGCCTTGAAAAACATTCTACTTACCAGGCCTCCACTATGAGGCAGTTCATTACACTACTTTTCCGTTTCAGTGTGAAGCTCGAGATTATAAAAAAACCTGAGCCAAATCAGCGCAGTCGATATGTCGTTAACGAAGATTTTGATACGACCAAACTGATCAACTATATTACCGATCAAAAGGTCCTTGAATTATAGGTAAAAAGAAATGTACGTACATATAAGCCGGGGATTCGGTTAAAGAGTCCCCGGCTTTTCCTTCACGCTTTTCATATACTCCAAACTTTTCAGAAGATAAAACTTCATGTAGTACAAAGAAAAACATGCGCGTAAGAAGGACTATTAGCGATGGCAGCTGGTCAAAATAATAACGCATCTCCTGTCCGCATCCAGTATGGCCATTGTTCAAATTAATAGAGCTGTTTATTACATCTCATTACAATCATTTATCAATGTGAGCTTACATATTGATGCTTCTTTATTACCTGCCTATAATACTAGTGGGTAAATCAAAGTTTTCAAACAAACAACATTGACCAGAATAAATGATGTGATTCAGGAGGTGAAAATTCGCCATTCGCTCCTGCTTTTACCGATACCTTCATTCCAATAATTGATTAAAATAATGGCGAAGCAATCATGGTGAGAAAGTATGTTTTGACCACACTATTATCAGCAGCGCTTCTGTTTTCACCGATCGCCTCAGATGCAGTGGCAGGGGATCAGACACTTAAACAGGGGATGAAAGATGCGGACGTTTCTGAACTTCAGGATTGGCTTAAATCGAACGGCTATTTAGAGGATCAGATAGACGGCATTTTTGGTCCCCTGACAGAAAAAGCGTTGAAAACGTACCAGGACGCCATTGGAATAGGAGCTGATGGCATTGCCGGCCCGCAGACCTTTGGTGCAATCAGCGTCAGTGAAGCTAAGGTGCAGGCTGCACCCCCGTCAGTAAAAACTGAAGCTGTTTCACGATCTCTGCGCCAGGGAATGCGCGGCAATGACGTTCGAGATCTTCAAATGATCCTGGAGAATCGAGGCATTTATAAATCTGCCCTTGATGGAGTGTTCGGCGCGGATACTGCCAGAGCTGTTCGTTCCTATCAGCAGGAAAATGGGCTGCAGGAAGATGGTATTTACGGCCCCCAGACTTTTTCGGCGCTGGAAATAGGCGTAGTGAAAGCAGCACCAGAAAACAATAATGAATCACAAACGCAAGCAGCCGATGCAGCTGTTAATTTTTCTGAAAATGTGATTGATATTGCAAGAAGCTACAGCGGAACTCCTTATCATAAGAATGGAGATACACCAGGCGGGTTTGACAGCGGCGGATTTCTGCATTATGTTTTCGCCGAAGCTGGTAAAATGATACCCGCCGATCTCTCAGATATGTATGTTAGAACCACTCCCTCGGATAAACCACAGCCGGGAGATATTGTGTTTTTTCAGCAGGAGGAGGCCGTATCACATGCAGGCCTTTTTCTGGGCGGAGGTAAATTCATTCACGCCGATGAGCGGGCGGGTGTTACCGTCTCGAATCTAGGTGATTCCAATTGGGGAAAAAAATATATGGAATCCGGAAGAATATAGGTGGCGGCATCCCTTTTGATAATTTCAAAAGGGATGTTGTTTTTATTGACGAAGTCAGATTATGGATGTAAAATAAAATGGAAATGAACGCGCGTACATAATGAAGGAGAAATAAAATGTCAACAAGAAAGGAAGTAGCGGCAAAAGCTGGCGTTTCAGAAGCAACTGTGTCACGAGTTTTTAATGAGCCGGGCATTGTAAACGCTGTCACAAGGGAAAAGGTAGAGCAGGCAGCGAGGGAGCTCGATTATTATCCTAATGCTCTTGCTCAGAGCTTTGCCAAGAAGAAAAGCATGAATATCGGTGTTGTGCTTCCATATATTCCGAAAGCCAGAACACTTTCTTCCGATTATTTTGCAGAAATTCTAAATGGAGCAAGTATTGCCGCGAACCAGTCCGGCTATGATATCGTGCTTTTTTACAGGGATGCAAGGAAACAAAACGTGGACTATCGAACATATTACCAAAATAAAAAAATTGACGGGGCTCTTTTTCTAGGGACACTGGTTTCTGAAAGAGAACATTTAATGGAGGTGAAAAAAGAAGGTTATCCTTATGTACTGATCAGTAACTCTTTACATGAGAAAGATCCATCTTCCATTGATGCCGATCACGTGCAGGGGAGCTGCGAGGCGATAGAGCACCTGGCTGCGCAGGGACACCGTGAAATCGTGTTTTTAAATGGAGAAGAACGATTTGCCAACAGTCAGCAACGGCGGGAAGGAGTTGAAAAAGCCTGCCGAAGATTATCGATCGATCCTATCCCTGTTATCACAGGAAATTACAGTAAAAAAAGCGGATATGAGGCGACAGACAAAATTTTAACGATGCGCCCCCGTCCAACTGCTATTTTTGCTGCCAATGACCGGATGGCCATCGGAATAATTCAACGGCTCAAGGAAAAAAACATCAGGCCGGGAAATGATATTGCTATTATCGGATATGACGATTCAGAAATGGCTGAATATATTGATCCCCCGCTCTCATCAGTACAGGTACCTTTTTATGAAATGGGCAAGCTCGCCGTAGATCAACTGTTAAAGCAAATAAACAGGGAACCGGCTATTAATAGGAACATGCTTCCTGCTGTGCTGCAGATAAGAAGCTCTTCCACCTCATAATTCAAAAAGGAGTGATGACGATGGGTTCGTCTAAGGTTCGTGTTGGAATGATAGGTTACCAGTTTATGGGGAAGGCACACAGTCATGCATACCGTGATTTACCGTTTTATTTTGACAAAGAGGTGGAACCGGTAATGCAGGCAATTGCTGGTCGAAACGAGGAAAACGTCAGGCAGGCTGCAGAAAAAATGGGGTGGAACTCCTATGAAACTGATTGGCGGCGGCTTATCGAAAGAGATGACATTGATTTAATTGACATCGTTACCCCTAACAATACGCATGAAGAAATCGCTGTAGCAGCTGCAGAAGCCGGTAAACATGTTATCTGCGAGAAGCCATTGTCACTTACGGTAGAACAGGCAGAACGCATGGCCGAAGCTGTCGAACGAAATAAAGTTGTTCATATGATCTCTCATAATTACCGTTTCGTGCCGGCTGTTGCATATGCGAAACGGCTCATCGAAGAAGGGCGTTTGGGAGAAATCTATCATATGCGCGCAACTTACTTACAGGATTGGATTATGGACCCGGCATTTCCACTCGTATGGAGACTTTCAAAAGAGGTATCAGGAACCGGAGCGCTCGGGGATATTGGAGCTCATAGTATAGATTTAGCCCGTTTTTTAGTGGGAGACATTGCAGAGGTTGTTTCAACAATGAAAACCTTTATTAAAGAGCGTCCTGCGGCTGAAGCCAGCGGAGGCTTATCCGGCATGGGCAGTAAGGATAAAGTCGGTAATGTCGAGGTGGATGACACCTCTGCGTTTCTTGCTCATTTTGAAAATGGCGCCGTAGGTGTATTCGAAGCCACTAGGTTTGCCGGAGGCAACAGAAATGGCAACCGTTTTGAAATTAACGGCTCAAAGGGGTCGGTCCGCTGGGATATGGAAAATATGAATAATCTTGATGTGTATTTTCACGATGATGAAACAGGCCTGCAGGGCTTTAGAAAAATTCATTGCACGGAAGAGGAACACCCGTATGCAGGAGCTTACTGGCCGGCCGGACATATTATTGGCTATGAGCACACCTTTATTAACCTGCTTGCTGAATTGATGGACGGTATTAAAGAAGGTTTTTCCCCTTCCCCTAACTTTGTAGATGGGGTAAAAAATCAGCAAATTTTAGCAGCAATAGTAAAATCTGCCGAAACCAGGCAATGGATAACAGTTGGAGGTCGTTAACGATGAAAAAATTAAAAGCGGGACTTATTGGATGCGGAGTAATTAGTGATATCTACTTAAAGAACTGTCAGAGATTTCAATCATTAGAAGTTGTGGCGTGTGCGGACCTGGAAATTGAACGAGCCCAGGCGAAGGCAGAGAAGTTTAATATCCCGAAGGCGTATACTGTACCGGAGCTGCTGCAGGACAATGAGATTGATATTGTTCTCAATTTAACCATACCGGCCGCTCATGCAGAGGTTTGTCTCTCGGCGCTTGATTCAGGTAAGCATGTTTATGTCGAAAAGCCATTATCGATATCCTTACAGGATGCCAAAATAATTCTTGATACGGCTGAACAAAAGGGATTGTATGTAGGCGGAGCACCGGACACCTTTCTTGGGGGCGGCCTGCAGACCTGCCTGCAGCTGGTTGAAGACGGCGAAATTGGCAGACCGGTTGCGGCAAGCGCATTTTTTATGAGCGGTGGGGTAGAGAGCTGGCATCCTAACCCCGATTTTTATTATCAGGAGGGGGGAGGCCCGATGTTTGATATGGGGCCGTATTATTTAACCGCTCTGATTGCAATGATAGGACCTGTGAAAAGAGTAACAGGCTCAGCCCAGCGATCTTTTGCTGTCCGTCGGACACCGGAAGGGCGGGAGATACCAGTAGAAATTCCTACCCATATTTCCGGTGTGCTCGATTTTGAAAATGGTGCAGTCGGTACGATCGTAACGAGCTTTGATACGTTCGGAAACAATCTGCCGAGGATCGAAATTTATGGAGAAAGAGGAACACTTTCTGTACCTGATCCGAATCATTTCGGCGGCACGGTACGCCTTAAAAAGATGGGGGACGAAACCTTTAAGGAGGTGCCGCTCACGCATGGCAGCATAGAAAACAGCAGAGGCATCGGCCTGGCTGATATGGCAGAGGCAATTTTAGAAGAACGTCCGCACCGCGCCAATGGAAACCTGTTATATCACGTGCTTGAGCTCATGCATGCATTTCACATATCATCGGAGGAAGGCACGCATTATAATGTCTCAAGCACTACTGAAAAGCCAGCACGGCTGGAATCTATAAAAACTTTTTAATAGGAGAGTGAAAATATGAAAGTGTCCTGTCATTTAATTACATGGGGCGAGAACTTATTAACAGGGATGAAGGAAGCCTCTGAGCTCGGGTACCGCGGCTGTGAAACATTTACCCATCTGGCTATGAACTATGAAAATGATTTGGAAACATTCCAAGCATTATTAAACGAACATGGATTTCAATTGTCAGCGCTGTATGGCGGCGGCAGATTCAGTGAGCCGGCCAAAAAAGCTGCTATTGTTGAGGAAAACACGAGAGTGGCAAAATTTCTTGCGGCAAACGGAAGCGACCGAATTGTATTTGGTCCGCAGGGTCCCCGCAGTGAAGGCGGAACTACGCTTGATGAATTAAAGGCTGCGGCCGAAGCAATCAACGAAGCAGCCAAAAGCTGCCACGACCTGGGCGTCAAGGCTTGTGTACATCCGCATTTGGGAACAGAAATACAAAATGAAAATGAACTTGATGCCATCATGGAGATGACAGACCCGGATTATGTTTATTTCTGTCCGGACACCGCCCATCTCGCAAAAGCAGGCATGGACCCGCTCGAGGTGATAAAGAGATACCGCAGCCGTATCGAATACGTCCATTTAAAGGACATTTCACCGGACCAGGCAAGTGCTGAGGACTTTCCCATTCTCTCCGGAAATGAAGCGATGCCGATATTCTGTGAACTGGGACTGGGAACCCTTCCATCTTCTTTGAAAGAAGTCACTTCCTACTTAAAAGACACAGGCTATGACGGCTGGATGACAGTTGAAATAGATAAATCAACGAGCACTCCTTATCAAAGTTTGAAAACTTGCCGTGAGTTTGTAACAAACGAGTTAAAGTTAACACTGTAGAAGAATGAAAACGTAATTTATAAAATATATCCCTAAAGTAGATAATACTAATTCTTTTGAATTTGATAGTATTATACTTTAGGGATTTTCTTTTTATTTTACCTGTATTTGTCAGATAACTGAATGATTTTCATAACTCAATTTATGTAATATATTCGAATTGTAACAGTCATGTTCACTCTATCATTCGATTCTGCTCCAGGCGATTGCTGTTCCGGGGCTGGGCTACAGTTTTCTCAGCATCAAACTCCTGCGGCTGGAGTCGTCGTCTTACGTTACAATCGAAATGTCGTGATTTTACTCAGAAAAGTTCTTATGAATTTAATTTAATAAAATTAGAAGAATACTTTATGGATATTTATAACGTAAACAGGCATAATATAAAATTGTTGTATTCAACAACAAACATTGTAGGAGGAAGTGAATGAATGAATCATCCAGCGGTAATAAGTTTATTGCATTCTCAGAATTGGTTCTTAGACTGGCTTATTTAAATTTTTTGTGGATGATATTTACAATATTTGGATTTGTGTTATTTGGTTTTTGGCCGTCAACAGTTGCAATGTATGCCGTTATTAGACGTTGGGACAGAGGGAATAACGAAGTTAAGACCTTTAATATATTTTGGGAAGTTTATAAAAATGAATGGAAAACTAGTAATTTTATAGGAGGGGTGATGCTGGTTACAGGTCTGGTTATATATATTAATCTTACATATATACTATCTTTTAATGGAATTCTTTCGAATGCTGGGCAATTTGCTCTTGGAATGACATTATTAGTTTGGTTTATCCAGGTACTATACCTTCCAGCTGCCATCGTTTATTATGATTTAAAAATAAAAGATTATTTTAAACAAGTTATAATCATTTTTCTATTAAAACCCATACACACGTGTGGTATGGTGTTCGCCATTTTGATTGTAATATATTTGATTTATCTCTTTCCAGCCTCATTTATATTTTTTGGGGGTAGTGTAGTAGCTTATATAGTCTCAAAAGTGATATTTAAAGATTTGGTTGGAGAGTGTGGGAAGTAATCCAATTCATTCGTTTGATTTGCATGATTTAATCAAACAATAACCTAATATTTTGCAAAAGTAGACACAAATAAGAGATGAATTTAATATCTTATCGTTCAAGGGGCTGTATCATAAATGATACTTGCCCCTTTTGTATGGTAAAAAAAGCAATGGACAAGTCCTTCGCTTTCCGTGGGCAGCGCTTCAGCTAACCGGGCGAAACCCGCGCCCGGCGGATCTTCAGCCGCTGCTCTTCCCACTGGAGTCTTCGGACTTGTCCCCTGCTATCTTCTATTTAGGATACTACTTTTTCTATAAAAAGGGGCTTTTGCTACAGCCCCTTGTTTTTCAATTAAATATTTTGAATTGACAAAAAAAAATCAGGATGCTAGTATACAAGTATATTAGTATCCTGTAAATATTTCTGAAAGCACTTTATATATTAAATTGGCGGTGGTAAATGACATTTTCAATTTAGAATTTTAATTTATGGAGGGAAAAAGAGTGGGTAAACAAAAATCAATTTTTAGTTTTGTATTTTTAATGTTATTTATTCTACTAATTGCTGGTTGTAGTCAAGGAGAAGATTCTAATGGAGAAAATCAGGACTCAGGAAATGAAGTGAACTTAAGAGTTTTACACAGTTTTTCTGGCAGTCAACCACAAGCTCCAGTTATTGAACCGACTCTAGAACAGTTTGATGAAGAAAATGAAAATGTTTCATTGGATATTCAGACAGCTCCAGGCAATGATATTTTAGATCAACTTCGAACTGAAATGTCTGCGGGAGATCCACCTGATGTATTTACTCACTGGGGTATGAGAAGAGTGGAAAATTATATCAAAAATGATTTAATACCTGATTTGTCAGACATGATCGAAGAAGATGATGAAATGACTGATCGATATATTGAAGACGCTTACAATCCTGTAGAGTACCAGGGCGGCGTATATGGCCTCCCATTTCAAGCATACAGTTATTACATGATGATTAATAAGGACCTTTTTGAAGAGCACAATGTAGATATACCTACTACATATGACGAGTTGGTGGCAGCGGTGGAGCAATTTAAAGAAGCAGGGCTCATACCATTTGCTGCAAATAATCATAGCGCTCGTTATATGATGTTAACTTGGTTTGCTCAAAAAAATGATACACAAAGTATGATTAGTTACGCTACTGCTGAAGAACCATTTGGAGAAGATTTAGAAGATGCTGCAGCAAAAGTAGCTGGACTATCAGCAATGGGGGCGTTTCCGGAGGGATATCAATCTTTAGAGACAGCTCAGTCTTTCGAACTTTTTAATCAAGAGCAATCTCCAATGTTTTATCAACATAGTTGGACGGCTGGGGAGATTGACCCGGAAATGGAAGAGAAATATGAAGTAATACCTTTTCCGCTAGGTGATCAAGATTCAACTTCGACCACAATAGCAGGAACAGGCCATTTTGCTTACATGAGCAAAGAAGCTTACGAAGATCCTGAAAAGCGGGAAGCAGCTTGGGAATTAATTAAAGAAATTGCAGGTCCGGAAGTGGGGAAAGGTTTCGTAGAAGATATTTCAAATCCAACAGCTGTTAATGTAGACTACGATCCTTCCGAGGTTAGTCCTATAATGAATCAAATTATGGAATTGATCGAAAATGAAGAAAATGTTGTACCTTCCTATGATGAACAATTATTCTCTCAAGATGTAGAGAGTGATTATTGGTCTATGACAGATGCATTGTTACAACAAGATTTAGCACCTGATGAATATGTAAAAGGAATGAATGAACTTATTAAGGAACATCCAAGTGTCCAATTTGAATAAGTGATGATTAGGTGCGAAGGGTCCTTTAAACCCTTCGCTTCTAAAACAAAGTGAGGGATTAGTCAGATGGTACAACAGCAGCGTTGGATCCTGATAGCATTTATATTACCTACCCTGCTCTTTTATACTTACTTTTTTTTAAATCCAGTAGCGAGCACCTTTATAGATAGTTTTCATGAATGGGATGGAATTTCAGAGAAAGTATTCATATTTTTTGAGAACTACATAACTTTGCTTCAGGATCCTATCTTTTACAAATCATTATTAAATACTTTCTATTGGGTTTTTCTAGTTATATTCTTACAAATTCCTATCGGATTTTTTCTGGCTTATTTTATTTATCAAAGAGTTAAAGGATATAAATTCTTACGGACCGTTTACTTTATTCCGGTCATTACCTCGTCAGTTGCGATTTCTCTAGCATTTTCATTTATATATGAGGCCAATTTTGGAATTTTAAATTCCTTCTTACGCATGGTAGGCCTGGACAATTTAACTAAAGCATGGCTCACCGATCCTCTAACTGCAATGACCGCTGTTTCGTTACCATTTGTATTTAATTATATAGGATTAATGATGGTTATATTATTTGCGGGTCTACAGTCAGTGCCTGATGAATTATTAGAAGCCGGAGAGATCGATGGAGTTAATGCACTCCAGAAAATAATTTATATTATTTTACCATCAATTAGAAATGTACTTCTTATTTGTTTAGTATTAGGTATTTCCTATGCATTCAAACAATTTGATTATGTCCTGCTTCTGACAAACGGAGGACCGGTGCACTTAACAGAAGTGACAGGTACTTACATGTATAAACAAGGGTTTGAACAAAGTGATTATGGCTACGGAAATGCTATTGCAGTCACAATGATGGTGATCGTAATTGGTATAACTCTAGTTATTAATAAAGTATTAAAGCCTAAGGATTAAGAGGGGTGAAAAAATTTGAGTGCTAATCAGGATAAGTCTAAAAATAAAAAAAATATTATGGCTAGAATTTTTAAATATTTATTTGTATGGGGCTACTTTTTTATAACGTTTGGGCTGTTTTTCTGGGTATTGATGACCTCTTTTAAGGATAATAGAGAAATTTTTTCATCTCCATTTGGCCTCCCAAGCTCCTTAGAATTCAATAACTACATTTTTGCATTAACAAATGTAAATATGGGTTTGTATCTGTGGAACAGTTTAATAGTATCAGTTTCTACAGTATTATTATGTTTTTTTCTCGGTACCACAATTTCATACGCACTAGCCAGGTTTAACTTCCGTGGTAATTTACTATTATATATTTTATTTATTATCGGACTCACAATACCTTTACAATCACTAATTTTTCCAATGTTTTTTAAGATGCATACACTTGGAATCAGAGATACACTGATCGGTCTTATTATTGTGTATACTGCTTTGAATTTACCAAAAACCGTTTTTTTACTAGTAGGATTTATGAAAGGCTTACCTAAAGAAATGGAAGAGGCAGCTATTATTGATGGATGCAGTTATTGGTCCGTATTTTTTAAAATTATCCTGCCCATGAGTAAACCTGGTCTTGCCACAGTTGGAATACTAGTTTTTATAGCGGCTTGGAACGAATATGTATTCGCTAGTGTACTAATTTCTTCAGATGCAACAAAAACATTACCCTTAGGATTAGCGAGTTTCCAATCATCACAGTTAAGTGAATATGGGCTGATTGCTTCAGGTGTGATATTGTCCATTATTCCTGTGTTAATAGTATATGTTATTTTTCAAGAGCAAATTATTAAGGGCATGGCTGATGGAGCAGTTAAAGGTTAAACAAGATAATAAATTATTTATAAAAGAGGAGAGATTTTATGTTAAACGTTGCAATAATTGGGCTGGGAGCTATAAGTCCCTCTCATATAGAAGGTTATATGCAGTTTTCCGATAAAAGTAGAATCAAAGCTTTTTGTGATATTACTCCTGAGAAGGCTCAACAAAAGGCAAAAGAATATAATCTCGAAGTTGATATCGTAGACAATTATAAGAAGTTACTTGATCGTGATGATATCGATTTAGTATCAGTTTGTACACCACCGTACACACACGCAGAAGTCTCTATAGCTCTATTAAATTCCGGAAAACACGTTCTCGTTGAAAAACCCATGGCTTCATCTCTAAAAGAATGTGATGCGATGAATGAGGCAGCAAGAAAAAGTGGTAAACAATTATCTATTGTAGCTCAAAATCGATTTAAAACTGAGATGATGAGTCTTAAAAAGGTCTTAGAAACAAAATTAATGGGACCTATTGTGCACACTCAAGTAGACTCTTTTTGGTGGAGAGGACATAGCTATTATGACTTGTGGTGGAGAGGAACTTGGGAAAAAGAAGGCGGAGGGTGCACCTTAAATCATGCCGTACACCATATAGATATTTTTCAGTGGATGAATGGTATGCCTTCAGAAATAACAGCGGTGACAAGCAATACCTCTCATGACAACGCAGAAATTGAAGATCTTTCTGTAGCAATAGGTCGTTATAAAAACGGTAGTTTAGCTCAAATAACAAGTTCAGTAGTGCACCATGGAGAAGAACAACAATTAATATTTCAAGGAAAAAATGCCCGTGTTTCAGTACCCTGGAAAATAAAGGCATCAAGATCAAAACAAAACGGCTTTCCGGAAGATGATAAAGAATTAACTTCTACAATTCAAAAAGTTTATGATACTCAGCCAAATCTCTCGCATGAAGGGCACACTGGACAGATCAATGATGTTTTAATGGCTGTCGAAAATAATAGCGATGTGCTAGTAAATGGAGAACAAGGACGCAAAACTCTTGAGCTTATTACTGCAATCTATCAATCAGCGACCCTTCAAGAAACAGTAAAGCTCCCTTTGGATAGCGACAGCCCTTTTTACACTCGCGAAAAAATATTAAAGAATGCGACTTATTTTTATGAAAAGAAAAACAATATACAAGATTTTGAGGAAAATGAAATTACAACTGGCGGAAATTATAAATAATTTGTTTTTAGTAGAAAGGATTAATTAAATGAATAAAAAAGATGGGATGAATTATGCTCCAAAAGGAAAAGTTAACCGGGTTGTAAAGAGCGGTGAGTTTAAGTTTGCGGCAATTGGTCTTGATCATGGGCATATTAATGGAATGTGTAATGGATTAATTGAAGCCGGGGGAGAGCTGGTGGCTGTATTTGATCCTGATCAAGAAAAAGTTGATAAGTTTTGTGAGCAATTTCAAGAGGTTAATCAAGCAAAGTCTGAAGCAGAGATATTAAAAGATCAAACAATAAATCTTGTGGCAAGTGCTAATATTCCATCTGATCGTTTTGGTTTAGGTGTAAAAGTGCTTGAAGCAGGTAAGCATTATTTTGTGGATAAACCAGCATTTACAAAACTGGAGCATATTGAGCAGGCAGAAATGCTGACCTCAAAAACGGGGTTAAAGTGGGGCATTTATTACAGTGAAAGGCTTCATGTGGAAAGTGCTGTTTTTGCAGGGCAATTAATACAAGAAAACGCTGTTGGAAAGGTTGTACAAGTGATTGGCACAGGCCCTCACCGGGCAAATGCAAAGGCTCGGCCTGATTGGTTCTTTGATCCAGAAAAGTATGGAGGCATTTTATGTGATATAGGAAGTCATCAAATAGAACAATTTCTATCTTACAGTGGAGCGCAGGACGCCGAAGTTCTGCATAGTAAAGTTGCCAATTATTCTATGAAAGATTATCCGTTATTTCAAGACTTTGGTGATGCTACTCTCATAGCAGATAATGGAGCTAGTTTTTATTTTCGAGTGGACTGGCTTACTCCTGATGGACTGGGTACGTGGGGGGATGGCCGGGTGTTTATATTAGGTACGAAAGGATATATTGAAGTTAGGAAATATATTGATATTGCCAGAGAAAATACTTCTGATCATTTATATTTAGTTAATGAAGAAGGAGAAAAACATTTTTCATTATCCGGTAAAGTTGGATACCCTTTTTTCGGAGAGTTTATTTTAGACTGCTTAAATGGCACAGAGAATGCGATGACTCAAAAGCATGCTTTTAAAGCTGCTTCTTTATGTGTGAAAGCTCAGGAAATGGCTATAAAAATAGATAAATAATCCACCTCCCACAGAACATCTGATGGAACAGTTGATATTTATGGAATAGTAAAAGCTTATCATGAGAATCAATTTCAAGGATACTTAAGACCTGATCATGGAAGACATATATGGGGGGAAAAGGTCGTCCTGGTTATGGTTTATATGACAGGGCATTGGGAATTATGTATTTATTAAGTATATGGGATTCTTTAGAAAGAAGAAGAAAGGAAAAGTAATGTGGTACTAACCTGAAACACCGTTCATTAAATGGACGGTGTTTCTATTATGCTCAATTTATAGTTGGAATTGCCGAAATTTTAATAAGATCTATTACAGTGATCACGCTCGTCAATGATACTACCTTCCTTCTTCATAAAATTTACTCAATAAACGAAGTGTATAATAATATCGCAAGAAAAATTTACCTGGAAAGCAAGAAGGTCTTATTTATCCCCGAATGAATTATTTCGATTATTTAGAGTTAACTTCACTTATCCATCGATCATTTACCAATAATTTCACCCTCAGCCTATAAATATTTTATAGAAATTGTATTTTTAGGGTTTTCAAAAAATTCATTATAGTATATCCTTTAAACTAAGATATTTAATGAAAGCGCTTCATTTGAATGCTGGTTTTAGGAGGAGGGGTGATTGTGCAGGCTGGCAGCTGGAAGAGCGGTCTATTTATTATGATGGATTGGATCATGAGGCTGACTTACTTGAATTTATTATGGATCCTATTCATCCTCTGTGGTGGAATTGTGCTGGGGATATGGCCCGCTACAATCGCGATGTATGCAGTGACGCGGAAGTGGATAAGGCAGCATACAGACATCCCTGTATTCCGTACCTTCTGGACAACTTACAAGAAAAGCTGGGTCCAAAGCAATGTTCTCGGCAGTATATTAACCGGGACAGGCATTCTATTATACTTAGACATTCGATATGTGATGAACCTCGAAGCTGCCTTTTCAGAACCATTGTATATTGTATTAGTACTTGCGTTTATCGTTTGGGGACTCCTCTGTTTATATTTTCCACCAGTCTTTGTCCATTATGATTTAAACATGCTTCAATATTTTCAACAGACCCTCTGGATAACAATTTTGCATCCGTTCCGGTCAGTATTCATCCTCATACTGTTTATTATTCATTGGAATTTCATTTTGAAATTTCCAGCGTTAATTCTTTTTTTCAGCGGAAGTGCCATCGCTTTTGCCATCACGTGGATCTCATATCAAGCTTTCAACAAGGTGAAAAAGAAAGCCGCGGCCGAAACAGGATGATATATTATTTTTTGTCTAAACTGAAATGGTAGTATAACTAGAATAGAAGTTAGGAGGGAATTTATGGAAAATATATCTTCTTCCAGGCCGGCAAGAAGTCTTGGATCTACGAGAGACTATACGTACAAGACATTAAAGAATAAGATATTGAATTTGGAGCTGGGGCCGGCAACAAAAATTTCGGAAAAAGACATTTCCGAGCAGTTGAAAGTGAGCAGAACGCCTGTACGGGAAGCTTTTTTAAAGCTTTCTCAGGAGGAGCTTCTCGAGATATATCCTCAAAGTGGAACCTTTGTTTCAAAGATCAGCTTATCCCAGGTGGAAGAAGCCAGGTTCGTACGGGAAAACCTCGAAAAAGCAGTAGTGAGAGAAGCGTGTGACGTGCTGACAGAGGAAGGACTATTTCAGCTTGAAACGAACCTTAAAATGCAGGAAATGTGTGCCGAAAAAAATAATGTCTCTCAGCTGTTTGAACTTGATGAGCAGTTTCACCAGGTTCTCTATCTAAGCTGCGGAAAAAGGCGGACGTGGAACATGGTTCAGCAGATGGCATCTCACTTTAACCGCCTGCGCATGCTGAGACTGGCTGTCATTTTAAATTGGGAAGTCATTATTTCTCAGCACAAGCAAATTGTAGAATATATCAAGACAAAAGATAAAGACAACGTAGAAAAAGTGATCAGCGAGCATTTAAAGCTTGTTATTGCAGAAAAAGGCGAGCTTGAAAGGAATTATCCCAATTATTTTAATTAAGAGCGGAGGTGATTAAGGAAAGGATGCAAAAGTACATCACTCGTGGTACTGGGGATTTTTAAGAAAAAATAGGGAGGGCAATGTGTATGCTGAAAAAACCGTTAACATGGTTTGGTTTTACTTTGTTATGTGCGGGACTCATCGGCTGCTCGAATGAACCAGAGGCAAACGTACCGACAGCAGAAGAGACAGAAGAGAAAACAAATGAAGAGGGGAAGTTTGATCCCGCTGTACCGATTACGACGGTCCGCACCATTAATACTAACGATGTAAAATTTAAGGATGGAGAAGATATTAATAATAACGTTCATACGGAGTGGGCGCGGGAAGAGCTTGGTGTTGATTTTGAATATTTATGGACAGTAAATGAAGATGATGCTTATGATAATCGAATTCGCTTATCCCTCTCTTCAGGGGAGGAAATACCGGATGTGTTTCAAGTCTCTGATTCTAATTTAATTAATGATTTGATTAAATCCGGAGAGGTGATGCCGATTGATGAGGCGATTGAACAGCACGCATCTCCGCGCTTAAAAGAAATTTTTGAGGAATACTCTGAAGCTTTCTATCGAGGGACTGTGGACGGAGAGAGGTACGGGCTGCCGAGGTTTTCCGGTGGTAACGGATCTGATCCACTACTTTGGATCCGCCAGGACTGGCTCGATAATGTTGGACTTGAGATTCCAGAAACGATGGATGAATTAGATGAAGTATTGGAAGCGTTTACGACAGAGGACCCGGACGGAGATGGAGAGGATAATACATTTGGTCTCTCTATGGCCTCGGCTAATGGATTAAATACTTGGCAGGCAGACGGGAGCTGGGTGTTTGGTGCCTATGGTGATTATGTTCCAGGAAATTGGAGTGAATCAGAAGACGGCAGCTTAAAGTACGGTTCAGTTCAGCCGAATATTAAAGATGGTTTAACAAAGCTGAATGAATGGTATGAGAACGGCTATCTGGACAGTGAAGTAACCATTCTAGATGAAACACAGGCTGCAGAAGGGTTTGTTGCCGGAAGATCAGGTGTAATCGCTGTACCGCCATGGGGTTATAATTTCCCGGCAAACGACACAATGGAAAATAATGAAGGTGCCGAAGTGGTTCCAATCCCATTGCCGGAAGGGCCAGATGGTGATATCGGACGGCGTGGAGAGCAATTATTAACAGGCGTCTTTCTTTTTAATAAAGATTTTGAACATATGGATGCTTTCTTTAAGTATTGGGATGAAACGTACGGGGCACTGCTTGGAGATTCAGAATATTTTGAAGATGGATTGTTTGAGGGCTACGACTATGTAATGGAAGAAGGTGAGCCTGTATACGGTGATGATAACGTTCCGGGCGGGGTGATAGATCCAGGAAGGTATTTCCTTACCGGAGCTATTCCAACGTACCCATATCAAGAATATGAAAAAGCCAGTGAATTCTACAATGAAGAACGTGAACCGGAAAACGGATACGAACGACTCCTGCAGGCCAGAGGAGAAAATTATCTTGAAGCAGCTGATATTCTCAATCAGCAAAACGAGCACCGGGTAGAGAATAGGTTTGACGGACCGCCGACCGATACGATGGAAAAACGCTGGGATCAGCTCGAAACAAGAGAATTGGAAGTGGTTGCAAAAATTATTAATGGAACTCTTCCTGTCGATGCCTTTGATGAGTTCGTAGAAGAGTGGAACGAGGGCGGCGGTGAAGCTATTACCGAAGAAGTAAATGAATGGTATTCAGGTGTGCAGGAGGCAGAGTAAGTAAGAAGGGACTAATGATAAGGGCCGGACTGCTGATAAAATTCCGGCCCTCCCCCTTAAATAATATGACCGTAAGGGAGGAAATAATGGTTGAGTGTTCAAGCTGAACGTAAAGAGTTGTACGATTCAGAAGTATATAAAACAGAAGAGCAGGTAAAAAAAATCAATAAGCTTAAAAAGAAAAAACAAAAACCAAAATGGAACCTTCAGCGGAATTGGCAGCTGCATGCACTGGTCCTTCCGGCAGTTATCGTCGCATTGCTATTTCAGTACCTTCCCATGGCCGGTCTGGTAATGGCATTTCAGGATTATGAACCATGGCTTGGTTTTTTAAATTCTGAATGGGTGGGACTTGAGCATTTTCGGACGATGTTTACGTATGATGATGCCCGACAGGTTATTTGGAATACTTTTGTAATTTCTATATTGAAAATTATCTTTCAAGTACTGGTACCGCTGACGTTTGCCCTGCTGTTAAATGAAGTGTACCACATGACGTATAAACGTACGGTGCAGACGATCGTTTATTTACCGCACTTCTTGTCATGGGTTATCTTAGGCGGGATTCTCCTTGATATGCTTTCTCCTGAAACAGGGATCGTAAACCAGATGCTGGTGGGATTGTTTGGTATTGAGCCGATCTTTTTTCTCGGCAGCAACGATTGGTTCCGGCCTGTCGTTATCATTAGTGATATTTGGAAGGATTTTGGCTTTAACACGATAGTTTTCTTAGCAGCAATCACTGCCGTTAATCCGCAATTATATGAAGCGGCAGTTATTGATGGAGCGAACCGCTGGAAGCAGACACTTCGTATTACCATCCCGGCGATGCTTCCTATTATTATCGTAGTTGCCACTCTTTCTCTTGGAAATATACTAAATGCAGGCTTTGACCAGATATTCAACCTGTATAACCCGCTCGTCTATGAAACAGGCGATATCATTGATACTTACGTATACCGTGTCGGACTGCTGAATGGTGACTTCAGCTATGGTACTGCTGTCGGTTTATTTAAATCACTGATCAGTTTAGTGCTCGTCGTGGCCGGTTACAGACTTGCCTACAAATACGCAGACTACCGGATTTTTTAAGAAAGGCAGAGATGTTGAATGGATCATTTACAAAGGTATCAGACAAAATCCTATAAAACTTTTAAGGTTTTCAACTATATATTTCTCGGTTTAGCTGCGCTTGTATGTATTCTTCCAATGATACACCTGCTTGCTGTTTCATTGAGCGGAAGTGCTGCAGCGAGTGCCGGGGCGGTCAGCCTGCTTCCTGTCAACTTTACAACTGAAGCGTATATGGAAACCTTAGGAAACCGCAACTTCCTTGATGCTCTCCGCAACGGTATATTGAGAGTTGTTCTTGGGACCGCTGTTTCGATGGGGCTGCTGTTATGTGCAGCCTACGCGATTTCAAAAAATGAACAGGAATTCCGCGGACGGAATTTTTACACATGGTTTTTTGTATTCACGATGCTGTTTAATGGCGGGCTCGTTCCTACCTATATCGTTGTCACCAGCTTAGGGCTTTCCAATTCAATTTGGGCACTGGTGCTTCCGGTCGCTATTAACGCATTTAACCTTGTGCTGCTCATGAACTTTTTCCGGACATCCGTGCCGAAATCGCTCGATGAAGCGGCAACTATCGACGGAGCAAATCATTTTAATATATTCATGCGTATTTATCTGCCCGTTTCCCTGCCGGCGATCGCGACGATTTCTCTTTTCACAATGGTCTTCCATTGGAATTCCTGGTTTGACGGACTGATTTATATGAATGATGCGAGCCGCTATCCGCTCTCGACCTTCCTGCAGACAATTATCGTCCAGCAGGATTACAGCTCGATGGATATGGATGCAGCTACCGTCCGTAACCTGAATCAGCGGACAGTGGAATCAGCCCAAATCTTTATCGCCGCCCTGCCGATGCTGATTGTTTATCCATTTTTACAGAAGTATTTTGTAAAAGGGATCGTACTCGGCTCAGAAAAAGAATAGAGAGAGGAGTGGATGAAGTGGACAATATTTTTTTTAATGCGCACCACTCGCCAATCGGTGCTTTTGCAAGCTTTACCCTTGGATTTAAAGGAGCAAATGGAGGGCTCGGCCTCGAGCTCGATAAGCCTGCGGAGGAAAGTATATACATCGGTGTGGAAACGGAGGAAGTCAACGAATTTAAAGCGTTCCCTTTCTTTGGCTCCTACAGCGATGAAAGTGAACGCTATGATGTGGAAAATAAAGCCCCGCATTACGGCGCGTCTTTAATCAGAGCATTTTCCGAAGATGAAATTTCAAGAGAGTTTCAGCTTGGTACAGACACCTGGTCAGCGAAAAATATTCAATTTAAAATATATTCTCCGGCCAAAAGTGTGCCTGATCCGTCCTCTGCGGACGAAAACGCGTTAAAAGAGGCGCTGCTGCCAGCCGTGCTGGCAGAAATGACTATTGATAACAGTAACAGCGGCCGGACAAAAAAAGCATTTCTCGGCTATACGGGAAGTGATCCGTATTCCGGAATGAGAAGACTTGCTGATACAACCGCTAATGAGCTGACTGGTGTCGGACAGGGGAGGCAGACGGCCATTGTAACAAAAGACAGCGGAGTAAAAGCCGGAACGGGATTTTCGATGGATAAGATACTTACCCTAAAGCACGAGGAAAATTTAGGGTTCGGACTCGGGCGCACAGGCGGTCTTATTATGGAAGTGCCGGCAGGAGAAGTGAAAACCTACTCCTTTGCGATTTGTTTTTATCGAGGCGGCTTCGTTACGACCGGTATGGATATGAAATATTATTACACAAACTATTATTCTTCCATTGAAGAGACGGCACACTACGCTCTCGATCATTTTTCCAGGCTTGCACAGAATTATGAAGAAGCAAATGCTCTTTTGAGTAAACCGTCCCTATCGCAGGACCAGCGCTTTATGATGGCTCATTCGATACGAAGCTATTATGGGAACACGCAGATGATGGACCATGATGGAAATGCCTTCTGGAATGTCAACGAAGGAGAATATCGGATGATGAATACATTTGATCTAACCGTTGATCAATTGTTTTATGAATTGAAAATGAATCCATGGACTGTCAAAAACGAGCTGGAAATGTTCGTGGAGCGTTACAGCTATGAGGATAATGTTCGTTTTCCGAACGACGAAAAAGAGTATCCCGGCGGCATCAGCTTTACTCATGATATGGGAGTTGCCAACATTTTCTCAAGACCCGGCCATTCCGCTTATGAATTTGCAGGCATATCGAACTGCTTTTCATTTATGACACACGAAGAGCTGGTAAACTGGATCTGCTGGCAGTTGTGTACATTGAATATACAAAGGATGAAGCATTTGCACACCGGCACCTTGACGTGATCGAGCGTGCCTTTCAGAGCATGCTGAATCGAGATCACCCCGATCCGGAGCAGCGCAATGGATTAATGGCACTCGACAGCTCCCTGACAAAAGGTGGAGCGGAGATTACGACCTACGACAGCCTTGATGTGTCGCTCGGACAGGCGAGAAATAATATTTATATTGCAACGAAATGCTGGGGAGTTTATACCGCCCTCGAACAGCTTTTTGTACATTTAGGCCGCAGTGATCTTGCTGAAGAAACGGCACTTCAGGCAGAAAGAGGAGCGGCTTCTATAGCTGGTGCCATGACAGACGAAGGGTTTATTCCTGCAGTAATTTCAGAAGGCAATGAATCAAGAATCATTCCGGTCATTGAAGGACTGATTTTCCCTTATTTTACGAACCGTCAGGACGTTCTCGACCCGGACGGAAAGTTTGGTCCGTTTCTCCAGTCGTTAACGAAACATATTACTAATGTCGTTCAATCAAACGTTTGTTTATTTGCCGACGGCGGCTGGAAACTCTCCTCCACAAGCAATAATTCGTGGCTCAGTAAAATCTATCTCTGTCAATTTGTGTACCGGGAAATTCTTGGACTGCCATGGGGTGAAGCAGGAAAAAAAGCCGATCACGCCCACGTGCAGTGGCTGACTCATCCTGAACTATCCTATTGGAGCTGGAGTGACCAGATCATCGAAGGAAAGATATCAGCCAGTAAATATTACCCTCGTGGAGTAACGAGTATATTATGGCTGCTTGAAACAGAGAAATAATCAGAAACCAGGCCCCTTTATGAAATAATGAATCTTAAAAAGCGTTGAATAAACAGTGGTTTAGGAGTGATCATATGAGTTTGACAACGGATAAGTTAAAGAAAACAGATCAAAGCTATCACTGCTGGCTGCCATATCATTATATTTCTGATAAATTTCAACGAAACAGCTATCGTGAAACGGCAGCCAATATCCAAATACTTCAGCAGCGCTCGTTGTTAATAGATTCTATTGAAAAAGAGCTCGATCGAGCTTTTGTATCCATGCTGAATCTGCCTTTTCAACCAATTGCTGCCGTCGACTCTACTAAACATGGAATTCTGCTTGGTACATTTGACAGGCTCAATGAAAAAGGAGTCCGGGTGGATGAACCTGTCGGGAAGGAAGGCTATATCCTGAAGACTGTGAAAACAGAAGGCAGGGACCTGCTTGTGATCGGTGCAGAAGCTGAGCGAGGACTGCTTTATGGAGTATTTCACCTTCTTTCTTTCATGCAGCGCCGGGAGAGCCTGCAGCAGATATATGTCGTAGAACAGCCGGTAAATGATATGCGGATGCTGAATCATTGGGATAATATGGATGGAAGTATTGAACGAGGCTATGCAGGCAGCTCAATATTTTTTAAGGACTATGTTATTACAAAGGACTCAGAAAGAATTACTGATTACTGTCGCTATATGGCTTCGATTGGAATTAACAGTATTTCTATTAATAATGTAAATGTCCATAGAGAAGAAACCTATCTAATCACGGAAAAATACTTACCTGACGTCGCATGGCTGGCAGATATTTTCCGAGCATACGGCATTACCTTGTATCTAAGTATTAATTATGCAAGTACCGTGAAACTGACAAGTATTGGGTCCGCTGATCCGCTTGATCCTGAAGTGCAGGCCTGGTGGAAAAAACAGACAGCGCTCATCTATGACTACATTCCTGATTTCGGCGGTTTTTTAGTTAAAGCTGATTCTGAAAACCGGCCGGGACCGTTTACTTACGGCCGCAATCATGCAGAGGGAGCGAACATGCTGGCTGGTGCCTTAAAACCATTTGGCGGGGTAGTGATCTGGCGGTGCTTCGTCTATGACTGCCATCAGGACTGGCGCGATCGTTCAACAGATAGAGCGCGGGCCGCTTATGATCATTTTATCGAGCTTGATGGACAGTTTATGGACAATGCTATTTTGCAGATTAAAAACGGCCCGATGGATTTTCAAGTCAGAGAACCAGTTTCTCCATTGTTCGGGGCTATGGAAAAGACAGACCAATTAATGGAATTTCAAGTAACCCAGGAATATACCGGCCAGCAGATTGATGTCTTCTACCTCATTCCGCAATAGAAGGAAGTACTGGATTTTGATACGTATGCGAAAGGAAAAGGCTCAACAGTAAAGCAGGTGGTAAGCGGAGCACTTTATTCGAACATCACCAATGGCGTTGCAGCTGTAGCGAACATTGGCTCTGATTCCAATTGGACAGGCCACGGACTGGCCCAGGTTAATTTCTTTGGGTATGGAAGACTCATCTGGAACCCGGAGCGCACGAGCAGTGAAATTGCAGACGAGTGGATCGCATTAACATTCGGAGAAGACAGGGTAGTCAGCGAAACCCTCTCCTATATATTGCATACTTCTCATGAAGCGTATGAAGATTATACGGCGCCGCTCGGGGTCGGATGGATGATTAATCCAGGTCATCATTACGGACCGAATATCGAAGGATATGAATACTCTCTTTGGGGCACGTATCATTTTGCTGACTGGAAGGGAATTGGGGTAGATAGGACGATGCGGACGGGCACCGGCTACACCGGGCAATATTATACACCAAATGCAGAAATGTATGAAGAACTGGAAAGTTGTCCGGAGGAATTACTATTGTTTTTCCATCATGTGCCTTATACGCATGTGCTTACATCAGGTGATACCGTTATCCAGCATATTTACAATACCCATTTTGCCGGGGTGGAGAAGGTGAAGGAGTTTCTTGCCCGCTGGCAGCAGCTTCGCGGCCGTGTTCATAACAAATTTTATGAAAATGTTGAAAAAAGACTGAAGAAACAGCTCCAGAACGCAAAGGACTGGCGCGATAAGATCAATACGTATTTTTACCGTAAGTCAGGGATTGAGGATGAAAAGAATCGTAAAATATATTAGTCTGCAGCACCGTTTGTGGAGAATGGACGGTGCTTTTCTAACTCTAATGAAGTTATTTCTCATTTCTAAATACTTGACACAGAATTTTCTGAAATAAGAAAGGAAACGGAGTGAATATGGGGAATCTAATTAGTAGAGTAAAACTTCCTAATAGAAAAGGAGACTTTCGATGATTGCAACACGAATGAATGCAGCTGTCATGAATAAGCCGGGAGACATAAACATTCAAATGCTGGAAATACCGACTCCCAAAAGAAATGAAGCACTCGTCAAGGTTCATTGCATTGGAATCTGTGGTTCCGATATTCATTATTATGAACATGGGAAAATAGGGAACTATGTGGTGAAAAAGCCTATCATATTAGGCCACGAGCTGGCTGGTGAAGTTGTAGAGATTGGTGAGGGTGTGACTGATGTGAAGATTGGCGACAGGGTTGCTGTTGAACCCGGTATTCCGTGCGGAGAGTGTAAATACTGCAAAGGAGGACGCTATAATTTATGTCCGGATGTGGAGTTTATGGCTACCCCTCCGATCGACGGGGCCTGGGCAGAATTCGTGGCAGTGAAAAGTGATTTCCTGCATACCCTTCCTGATCATGTGAGCTTTGAAGAGGGTGCCTTATTAGAGCCGCTTTCCGTAGGAGTTCATGCAATGACACGCGGAAGTATAGGACCCGGCGACTGCCTGCTCGTGACCGGACTTGGCCCGGTTGGCCTGCTGGCCATTGAAGCAGCAAAAATGTATGGGGTTACCGAGATTTATGGAAGTGACGTGGTCGCAAACCGGCGCGAGCTTGCTCTCGAAATGGGGGCTGCCGGTGTAATCGACCCTTCGAAAGAAGACATGAAAAACACATTGCTATCCCTGACAGGTGACACTCTTCCTAATGTTCTGGTGGAGACCTCGGGGAACGCCCGTGCTGTGACAAGCAGCATACACATGGTGGAACGCGGCGGCAGGCTTGTCTTTGTCGGCCTCCCGGTAGAAAATGAAGTACCGATCGATATGCTTCACCTCGTTGACTCAGAATTCGATGTCTTTGGAGTGTTCCGGTATGCCAATACGTATCCAAAAGCGATCCAGGGGCTCGATAATCCACTTGTCGATGTCAAAAAAGTAATCACCCACAGCTTTTCACTCGAAAATATAAACCAGGCTCTTGAAGTGGCTACCACCCAAAAAAATTCAAGCATAAAAATTATGATTTATCCGTAAAGGTAGGAGCAACGTCTGTTTTGAAGGTTATTCAACTCGGTGTCGGCGGCTTTCTTCGAAATTTAATCATGAAACACGAATCACCTCCTGAATACTGTAGAAAAAAGGTCTGTATCAAGAGGGTAAAAACAGTGGACGTCTTCCCAAAAATAATGGGGCTGTATCATAAATGATACTCGCCCCTTTTGTATGGTAAAAAAAGCAGGGGACAAGTCCTTCGCTTTCCGTGGGCAGCGCTTCAGCTAACCGGGCGAAACCCGCGCCCGGCGGATCTTCAGCCGCTGCTCTTCCCACTGGAGTCTTCGGACTTGTCCCCTGCTATTTAGGATACTACTTTTTCTATAAAAAGGGGCATTTGCTACAGCCCCATAACTTGTTTTGGTGGGAATGAAACCACCAAAGGGGGACTAAAATTTTTTTAATACGTCTTTTGATACAGTCCCGGGGTAAAAGACACTTGAATTGTGTACATACGTACAATTCAAAATTAATTTTTCTAACGTCTGACATAACGGAAGGAACTAAAATCACAAGGATGCTTCGTACCACTTAAATCCTGACAGCACATACCGACAAAGGTGCCGGTAAAACGGATATCATCAGCACTGTCATCTGATAAATGACTAATGTCAATCCTTTCTCCGACGTTGGTCCAAGTGTTTCCATCAAGAGAATAGCTGAACTGAAGCCACTCTCTTTCCAGCACTCCTTGTAAATGTACTGGGGTATCTGCGGGCAGTGGAATAGGTCTTGAGAGCGGCTCATCATGCTTCTGATGCTTGGTATGAATAATACTAAGGATTTTCCCGAGCTCCTCATCATGACTGATGTGCAGATAGACGTGATCCTGGATATCGTAATAGAAAAGGAGGCCTCCAAGCTGCTGGAAATGCTCCGGCTCGAACTCCACGATAGTGGATATTTCTGCGTGGAATGTATCCAGACGTCTGGCAACTATGCTCTGCCGGCTTGTAGAGAGAAGCGACTCTCCGCCTTTCAGCCGCAAGTATCCTTTTCGCTCGTTCAAGGAAACCCAGTCTTCAGAAAATGGCTGCCGCAAGGAACTCCAGTAAAGTTTGAGCTCTTTGCTTTGGAAATCATCCTCATCGGATTCTTGAACCGCTGTTACTTCTGGCAGGCTGGGAGCCGGCACCACGTCCTGAGGACTTCCTTCTCCTTCCACTCTAATCCAGTCGTCCTCTGTCCAATAGCATTTTTGAATGGCGGTTTCGCGACCGAGAATGCAGCGGTCGTCTTTTACCGGCCTGCCGCATAAGTGGGCAAGATACCATTCTCCAGTCTGAGTTTCAACCAGGCTGCCGTGCCCGGCTTTTTGCAGCGACAAGTGATCCTTTCCGTGAGAGGTCAATATGGGATTGACAGGATCAACCTCATACGGTCCGTGAAGGGAAGTGGAACGGGCCATCGTGACGGCATGTTCGTAACCGGTGCCGCCTTCAGCGGTCAGCAAATAATAATATCCATTTTTCTTATATACATGAGGTCCTTCCGTTAATCGTAAGTCGGTTCCCTTAAATATATTTTTCACTGGTCCGATCAGTCGTTTTTCTTCCGGGGAATATTCCTGGATAACGATACCTGCAAACGGGTTTTTTCCTTTTCGATAATCCCACAGCATATTTAAAAGCCACTTGCGGCCGTCCTCGTCGTGGAATAGAGACGGATCAAAACCGCTGGAATTCAGGTATATTGGTTCGGACCATGGGCCGCGGATATCTTCTGCGGTTACCATATAATTATGAGTATCCTTGTAAGCTCCGAGTCTGCTTTTAACATCCGTATAAATAAGATAATATAGTCCATCGGAATAGCTGAGGCATGGAGCCCAGACTCCTCCAGAATCAATATTTCCAATCATGTTAAGCTGGGACAGGCGGGTTAAAGGAGATGGGAGCTGTTCCCAGTTTACGAGATCCTTGGAATGGTGGAGCTGCACACCCGGCCACCACTCAAAGGTAGAGGTGGCAATATAATAATCCTCACCGACTCTTAAAATAGAAGGATCGGGGTTGAATCCTCTCAGAATAGGGTTATTAATCGTTTCCACAGCAAATCTTCCTTTCTTTTTTTCTTTTAATTCCTGCTATTATTATCCTTTGACTGACCCTGCTGCAAGTCCCTTTACTATCTTTTCCTGGGCGATAAAATACACAAGCAGAAGCGGTAGACTTCCTAAAGTTAACGCTGCCATAATGCCTGGAACATTAACGGAAAACTCTCCATAAAATTCACGAAGTCCGAGAGGCAGGGTGGCATTTTCACTGGAATTCGTCAGCACTAGGGCGAATACGAATTCATTCCAAATATGAATAAAGTTGTAGATAGCAACAGTGGAAATGGCTGGAGTCAGCAGAGGGAAGATGATTTTCCAGAATAAGCGGAAATGACCGCAGCCATCAATTTTTGCCGATTCTTCTAATTCTTTCGGAAGCTCTTTCATAAATTGAGTGAATATCACAACTGAAACAGGCAGGGCAAAGGCGACATAAGGGCCGATGAGTGCCCAGACCGTGTCATAGAGTCCCATGCTTCTTGTCAGCAGAAAGATAGGAATCAAAGTCGTGTGAATAGGGATCATCATTCCTACCATAAATAATAAAAACAAGGGGCGGTTCAGTTTAAATTTCAATCGTGCAAGCGGGTAGCTTGCCATTGCAGATAAAACGATAACAAGTACGACTGAAATGATAGAAACGAATAAGCTGTTCCCGAAAAAACGAAAGAAGTCCGTCTGAAAAAGCAGTCCGTAATTTTCAAATGAGAAGCTCTCCGGCAGGGCCCATGGTGAAGAAGAAAATTCCATCTGTCCCTTAAAGGAGGTATTCACCATAATAAAAAATGGAAGGCCTGTAAATAAAAGCAGAACAATTGCAACAAGATACAGCGGCGCCTGGTTTAATTTTTTAAGTATCGTATTCATATTAAAGCGCCTCTTTTCTTTTTGAATCGAGTGTAATGATAACGATTGTAACGATAAAGGCAATGATAAACATCATAAAGGAAACGGAGCTGCCGTAGCCCATATTAAAGTTTGTAAACGTCTGGTCATACATATAAGTAGCCATCAGTTCCGTAGAATTGTTTGGACCGCCGTTTGTCATTATATAAATAAGATCAAAGTATTTTAAAGCGCCGATAATAGACAGGATAGCGGACGTTACAATAATCGGAATTAATAACGGGAACGTAATTTTTGAAAAACGGTTCCACTTGTTTGCACCATCTATGTCAGCTGCTTCATAGAGCTCTTCAGGAATGCCGACAATAGCTGCCCGGAACAGGATCATATAAAATGGAGCGAACTGCCAGCAGATCGTTGCGATGACGGCCCAGATTGCGGTTGATTCATCTCCGAGCCAGCCTCGCTGCCACGATTCAAGCCCGACGGCACCAAGCACTTCGTTTACCATTCCAAAGTTCGCATCAAAAATATAAGTAAATAATATACCGATTGCCACGGTGGACATTAAAAACGGCATAAAGAATACGGAGCGGAAAAATCTCATTCCTTTTACCGGGCTGAATAACAGCAGTGCCATAATTAAACCTAATGGAAGCTGTGTCAGCAGAGAAGCCGCTACGAGTAACGTGTTATTGCTGAAGGCTGTCCAAAATACATTATCCTGAATGAGGTTAATATAATTTTGAAGGCCGATAAAGGTCAAATTCGCGTCAATTCCGGTCCATTGAAAAAGACTGTAATAAAACGTCATGCCGATGGAGTAGACCACGTACAGGCCGTACACTACAAGGGCAGGAGCCATAAAGCCCAGTATGACCAGGATTTCCTTATTTCTTTTTTTCTTAGACTGTGATTTCGCTTTCGCCTGCAGGTCACGAGAGAGCTGGGCAGTGCTTTCAGCGTTCTTTGACATCTCTTTTCACCTCTTTTTTTAAGAAGGCTGCACCAGGCGATAGGACTCTCCTGGTGCAGCCTTTTAGCTATTCTTCTTCCATTTCCTCGTCCTGCTCAGCCAGAATTTCTTCTGCAGCCGCTTCCATTTCTGCAGCTGCCTCTTCTGGTGTAATGGACATGCCGAATAGCGCTTGTGTCGTATCCAGGTGAACTTCTGCTAACTCAGGAGGAAGTGTCTGGTCATAAAATGTCTGCAGATAATCTGCTTCCTCTAAAACATCGTTGATGCGCTGAACGTATTCATCCTCGTATTCCACGCCTTCAACAGCGGATAAAGCCCCGTCGTTATTCGCAAGCTGTTCAGCTGTTTCCTTGCTGGTCAACTCGTTTACAAGTGCAGCCGCAAGTTCTTTTTCTTCACTTGATTCAGACACAGAAAATACCGGGCTGACACCGCCTACGACGTGATTGGATTCCCCATCGCCGCCTTTAATAGATGGGAACATAAAGAAATCAAGTTTCTCTTCAAACTCAGGCATATCGTCTCTGGTTGTTCCGAGCATCCAGTTCCCCATTACCTCCATGCCTGCCTTTTCAGAATATAAAAGCTGGCGGGACTGTCCGGTATCAAAGTTCATTCCGTTCATGCCCTCTGGAAATGCATTCATTTCCACTAATTCCTGAATTCTTTCCCCAGCCTTTACGTACGCTTCATCATCAAAGGTTCTTCCTTCCCGATTGAAGGCTTCGTTGAATAATTCTTCTCCGCCGTATCGTTCAGCAAAATACATCAAATAAAAAGCTCCGGGCCATTTGGACTGATTGGCAAGTGAAAATGGAATAATATCATTAGATTCGAGCGTTTCAACAACCTCCAGCAGCTCCTCATAGGTCTGCGGAGCTTCAAGGCCGAGCTCTTCAAACATCTCACTGTTGTACCAGACAGGAACCACATCCATCGCAAGCGGAGCTCCGTACACTTTTTCATCAAAGGTCGCTGGACTAATCGCTGCTTCGAGATAATTCTCTGTGTCAATTTCCTCCGTCAAATCCATAACTTGGCCGGAGTCCACAAACTTTTCGAGCCAGCCGCCTCCCCAGGAATGAAACACATCCGGCGGTGCTCCGCCGCCCATAGCGACGCTGAGCTTCGATTTATAGGGATCATTTTCCTGCTGGACTAACTCTACACTGACGCCTTCATTGTCTTCCTCGAATCGAGAGACTGCATCCTCAAGTGCTTTTTCTGATTCTCCCGTTTCAATATGCCAGAGCGTAAGACTCTGGCTCCCGCCGGATTCATCACCGGAGCCCGAAGCATCATCATCCGATGAAGAATTACAGCCGGCAGCCATAAGAACCACTGATAATGAGCCGATAAGTAAATATTTTTTCAAAAAAATCAACTCCCCCATTTTTTGTTAACGCTTACATTCATAAAAAAAAAGATTGGAACCTGCAGCCGAAAATGCACCACCTCTTCAAAATCAGATAGTAAGTTTGTTCATCGGATGAACGAACTAAGTTTGTAATAACATAGTATCCTAAAGCTATTTAGATGGCAAGCAGTTTTCAAAAAATTTGTTAATATAAAACAATTTTCGAGGAAATATCTAAAAAATAAACAAATAAAGAAAAAATAACTTTTGAATATAGTCGATTATCTTTGTTTATAAGATAAATAAAACCTCGGATTTAAAACATCCTTTTACCGGCTTTTCATCAAAGGAAGGAGGACATCCTGCAGAAGCTGATTCCAATTAAATGATTTTCGGTACCTTATGCGGACAGGAGTTCCGTTAATTTATCAAATTCCGCCCTTTTCGAATGGCTGGCGGACAGTGTCCGGAGAACCGGCGGTGGTTACCGGCAGATATTTCTTCTGGACCCCTTACGCTGAAACATAAATAAAGGGGCTGTATTAAAAGACTTTTCAAAAAATTTTAGTCCCTGCTCTGGTGGTTTCATTCCCACCAAAACAAGTTATGGGGCTGTAGCAAATGCCCCTTTTTATAGAAAAAGTAGTATCCTAAATAGCAGGGGACAAGTCCGAAGACTCCAGTGGGAAGAGCAGCGGCTGAAGATCCGCCGGGCGCGGGTTTCGCCCGGTTAGCTGAAGCGCTGCCCACGGAAAGCGAAGGACTTGTCCCCTGCTTTTTTTTTCCCATGCAAAAAGGGCGAGTATCATTTATGATACAGCACCTTTAAATCTGCCACCCTAGCACTACACGGATAGAAAGATATGGTTGATCAGAGCGGGGCAAACGTGACGCCAAGTATTTCTTTACACTTAGAAAATTTTAATCTCATTAATTAAACTTTCGTATAATGAGACGTTAGGTAAAGCACCCATCCTTTTTGGCTCTTGAATTCAAATGACAGCTCCTTCTTTGCAAGTCCTGACGAGGGAACAACTATTTCGGTTAAAATAATTGCTGCGACTCTCCTTATCGCTCCGTGTACCTTTCGCTTTCCACGAGTTTGCACTGAAACATCTTCGAAGGAATCTTCGCTTATTTCCTGCTCTCGTATGGTGTAATCCATAATAAAAGGTAATATTTTATGAGCTGATCATAGATTGAAGCGGAGGCAGTCGACTCCTGCGGGAATAGCATGAGTCGAAGACCCCGTCGAACGTTTCTGCAAGGCTGTTCGAAAGAGGGCTGAGGCCATGCCCGCGGAAAGCGACTGCCAGAAGCGAAAATTAAAATAGAATCAAAGTAAAAGAAAAACTTGGCTTTCGCTATTTGAATCTTGCGAGAAGCCAAGTTTTTCTTTAGACGACTGTCACTTTGTTGGTAGCGAAAAATTTCTCTATTGAAAAAGCGGAGGACCCGAGTGCACAGGAAAAAATACCGTGGTCAGAAAATGTTAAATCTACAGAATCATGATAATAGGGGAGAAGCCGCTGCTGTAATACACGCTGAATCGGATTGCGGAGCCATTTCTCCAAATCTGCAAAACGGTTCCCTATAATAATCTGCTCCGGATTGAAGGTATTAATGATATTTGCCAGGCCGATTCCAATGTATTCACCGATTTGGTCAAACGCATTAATGATATGAGGATTACCGGAGCGCGCTTGTTCTATAAGAAATTCGAGAGTCACTTCCTGCTCTGCTGAAAACAGCGGAGCCGTCTTTTCTATAAGTGCTCCTTCCGAGCTGTAGAGCTCCCAGCAGCCTTTATTACCACAGCGGCACTTTTTACCATTTGATTCAATAGAAAAGTGGCCGATTTCACCGGATATACCCAGCGCTCCTTTATAAAGCTTATCTTCAATAATTATCCCTGAACCGATCCCGACACCCATGCTGACATAAATTAAATTAGAGACATTTTGACCGGCACCGTAAATTTTTTCTCCGTGAGCACCCGCTTTCGCTTCATTTTCAATCGTGATCGGGAGATGGAACTGATCTTCGAGATATTGTTTTAATTGAACACCATGCCAGTCAAGGTTGGGTGCAAAAAGGATGAGACCGTCGTTGTTAATCATGCCGGGAACACCGATGCCGATTCCGACAATCCCGTAACGGCTGGCCGGAGCTTTCTTTATTAACTCATCAATCAGCTCCTTCAGCATAGGAAAGACCACCTCGGTATCCGTGTCGGTGATGCTGATTTCCGTTTTTTCCATTATGTTTCCCTGCAGATCAGTAAGCACACCAAGCAGATAATTTACGCCGAGATCTACACCAATTGAGTAGCCTGCCCCTTTATTGAAAAAGAGCATCATCGGCTTGCGGCCTCCACTTGAAAGGCCTGCCCCGATTTCGTCGACAAAATCCTCTTCAATTAGTTCGCTCACCAGACTGGATACAGTAGCTTTATTCAAGCCGGTGACTTTTGAAATCTGTGCTCGGGAAATGGGACTGTTCGTTTGGATTTTATTTAGGACTATGGATTTATTTATTTTTTTTACAAGAATCTGATCGCCAGTTTTCATCTAAGTTCCTCCACATTTAGTTTGTTCGTTAAACATATCAAAAGCACTTTCTGTTTGTCTATATTTATTATTCCATAATTATTCCGAAGAATAAATGAAAATGTATTGACATGGTAATTGATTGAAAATATACTTAATTTAATAGAAAAACTAAGATTCATTAAAATTCTATGACATTGAGTCATGAAAGGCGAATTATTGAAGGAAAGAAAATTTAATCAGTTGACTTATGAAAGCGCAATCATTTAATTCTGAAGAAAAGGTGGAGTGGGAATGGCATATTTTACGGGTGTTGAAAAAATTAAATATGAAGGAAGTGACAGCCGCAATCCGCTGGCATTTAAATATTACAATGCTGATGAAACAATCGGAGGGAAATCTCTACGGGACTGGATGAAATTTTCTGTAGCCTACTGGCACACGTTTACAATGGATGGTTCCGATCCGTTCGGTCTTCCGACAATGGAACGGCCGTGGGATCAGTATGCAGGGATGGAGCAGGCACGTGCCAGAGTAGAAGCAAACTTTGAATTTATAGATAAGCTCGGTCTGGATTATTTTGCTTTTCATGATGTTGACATTGCTCCGGAAGGAAATAATCTGCAGGAGTACAGTGATAACCTTGATGATATTGTAGCAAGGCTGAAAAAACATATGCAGGCCCAAAACGTTTCCTTACTATGGAATACCTCGAATATGTTCCATCATCCTCGTTTTATGTTCGGCGCGGCGACCTCCAACAATGCCGATGTGTTTGCTCATGCAGCAGCGAAGGTGAAGAAACAGCTGGTAATCGCAAAGGAACTCAATGCTTCCAACTATGTGTTCTGGGGCGGACGTGAAGGCTATGAATCACTTCTTTACACCGATACGAAGCTTGAGCTTGATAATCTTGCCCGTTTTTACCATATGGCACTTGACTACGCAAAGGAAATTGGGTTCGACGGTCAATTCTTAATTGAGCCAAAGCCTAAGGAGCCGACTAAGCATCAATATGATTTTGATACAGCTACTACTTATGCTTTTTTACAGAATTATGATCTTGCTGATCACTTTAAAGTGAATATTGAAGCCAACCATGCAACACTTGCCGGCCACACGTTTGAGCATGAGCTCCGCTATGCAAGAGAGCACGGAATTCTTGGTTCTGTCGATGCCAACCAGGGGGATATGCTTCTCGGCTGGGACACTGATGAATTTCCATCTGACATCTATAATGCCACACTGGCGATGTATGAAATATTGAAAAATGGCGGACTGGAAAAAGGAGGCTTGAACTTTGACGCGAAGGTGCGCCGGCCGTCCTTTGAGCCGATTGACCTCGTACACGGCCATATTGTCGGCATGGACACTTTTGCTCTCGGCTGCAGGGCAGCTCAGCGGATGATTGAGGACCGTGTCCTTGAAGATATCGTTGAAAAACGTTATGAGAGCTACAATTCCGGTATCGGCCAGGCAATTATTGAAGGAAAAACTTCTTTCCGTGAGCTCGAAGCATATGCAAAAGAAAATACGATCAAAGTTGAATCCGGGCGCCAGGAAATGATCAAAGGAATATTGAATCAATATATTTTAGGAGCGGGAGTAACAGCGAGAGTGTAATACAGTGGAGGGACTGCTTGAATGAGCAGTCCCTTTTTAACAATAAGCGAAGGAGAGGCAGATCAATGGAATATATCATCGGAATCGATCTTGGGACAAGCGGAGTGAAAGCACTGCTTATCGATAGAAACGGACGTGTGGCAGATGAGGCTGCAGAGAGCTATCCAATTTATCATGATGAGAACGGGTACAGCGAACAGGACCCGGAGGACTGGGTGCGCCAGACAAAAGCTGTACTTTCAAAAATCGCTCATAAGGACAATTTAGATAAAGCAAATATAAAAGGGATCAGCTTTTCCGGACAGATGCACGGACTCGTACTGCTGGATAAAGAGAAATTGCCGCTGCGAAGAGCGATTCTATGGAATGATACAAGAACCAGCACAGAAACGAAAGATATTGCAGAAGCCGCTGGTCTGGAAAGAGTATGGGAGATCACAAAAAACAATCCGTTGGAAGGCTTCACGCTGCCCAAGGTTTTGTGGGTGAAAAAGCATGAACCAGCAACCTTTGAAAAAGCTGACGTATTCTTACTTCCCAAGGACTATGTACGCTACCGGTTGACCGGGCATATTGGAATAGACTTTTCCGATGCCGCTGGAACATTAATGCTTGATTTAAACAATAATGAATGGAGCGAGGAAATTCTAGAGACGTGCGGCGTGCCCCTCGACATATGTCCCCCAGTTTTTCCAGCAACAAAAGCCTGCGGAACGCTGTTGAATGAAGTCGCTGAAGAAACCGGCTGTCCCGCTGAAACCAAAGTATTTGCAGGAGGCGCTGATAATGCATGCGGCGCTGTGGGGGCAGGCATCCTTGAACAGGGAAAGACGATGTGCAGCATCGGCACATCTGGTGTCATGCTTACTTATGCCGGAGACCAGAAACGTCATTTTGATGGGAAGCTTCATTTTTTCAATCATGCGGCTGATAATACGTATTACGCCATGGGAGTTACGCTGGCAGCGGGTTACAGTCTGCAATGGTTCAAGGATACTTTTTTAAAAGATAAAAAATTCGATGAAATGATCAAATCAGTAACAGAGGTGCCGGCTGGGTCCCGCGGACTGTTATTTACACCGTACATTGCCGGCGAAAGAACGCCTCACAGTGATGCCTTCGCCAGGGGCTCTTTTATCGGCATGGATGCTTCGCATACAGCAGCAGATTTTGTGAAAGCCGTCATGGAAGGTATAACTTTTTCCTTGAAGGAATCCCTTGACATTATTGAAGAAAATGGGATGGCGGTGGATACTGTCATCGCTATTGGAGGGGGAGCCAAATCCAGAGAGTGGCTACAGCTTCAAGCTGACATCTTCGGAAAAGAAGTAATCAGCCTGAAAAACGAGCAGGGTCCTGCCATGGGAGCAGCGATTATTGCAGCATACGGCTGCGGCTGGTTTTCCTCTCTTCAAGAGGCAGCCCGGGCTTTCGTGGAAACTGGTGATGGCGTAAAGCCTATCGAGGAAAATGTTGAAGTCTATCAAAAGCTTTTTCCATTATATAAAAATGTTTATCAGCAGACGAAAGATATAACGGAAGCTCTGAGTCAATTCAGGTAGATAAATAGGGAGGGGGGCAGTCAATGAACTATCTTATCACCGGAGGGAACCGGGGCCTGGGATTATGCCTTGTGGATATTGTATTAAAAGCTGGTCACCGCGTGTTTGTTTCAATCAGGAATGTGGAAGAAAAAAATCAAGAGTTAGTCAATCTTCAAGAAAACTATCCAGAAACATTAAACATCCTCCACATAGATGTGAAGGATGAGGAATTAGTAAAGAAGGCTTCCGCAAAGCTGGCCGGACTGCATATTAAACTTGATTGTATTATAAATAACGCTGGTGCAATTAAGGGAAGAGAAAGCAGCATTACCGACCTCATCATTGAAGACCTTGAAACCATAGTTAATGTAAATACTTTCGGGCCAATGCGTGTGGTCAAATATTTTTTGCCTTTATTAAATAAAGATAGCGGCCAATCATCAATAATAAATATTTCTTCAGATGCGGCGAGTTTATCTAAGCCGTTTGATAGAGACTACCCTTATGGCATCTCAAAGTCTGCTCTCAATATGTTTACAATCAAATTAAGAAAAGAGCTGCAAAACGAAGGGATTAGTGTACTTGCGGTTCATCCCGGCTGGATGAGAACGGATATGGGGGGGAGTGAAGCTGCCATGGATCCCCAGGAAGCAGCCTCATCCATATATAAATTAATTGAAAAAGGGATAGTGCATGACATTGCACATATATTAGTTAATCATCGAGGAGAACATATGGACCTTTAATTAATAACAGAAATGAAAAAGGGTTCTTTCTTATAACTATTTTGAATCAATAAAACTAGGGAACCCCCACTCTATCATTTAGAGCGGGGGGTTGAGTTAGAGCTTTTGAAGCGCCTCCTTAGTTATTATAAAGTGATGGTATACCTGGAAATAGGATTATTCAATAAAATTTTTACACCGGAATGTCACGATCGTCCATTCCATCAACAAAAGTCCAATAGAACTCTTGATGCTGCCAAACTATTTATTGCGATGATTCCAGTATTAGTGGTATATCCTTTTTTACAGCGTTTCTTTATACATGGAATAACGCTTGGTTCGGTGAAAGAATAATAATTTTATGGTAATGATATCCCCTGTGGGAGCAGCAGACCGGTTACTACGGTCAAGCCGATCATGGAAAAGGCGATAATTTTCATATAGGCAGGAACATGGTGCTTTGATTGCTGAACAAAATATATTTCCATCACTGCAATGGTAGAGATTCCAAGGACTATCTTAAAAAGCCCACCCAGGTTGACCGGCACTAAGCCAAGCAGCATGACTCCCGTCAATGCAATAAATAAATACAGCAGCCGCAGCAATTGGTGATAGATGATTGCTGCTATTTTTATTCGATATTTTTTTAGAAGAATTACGGTGAGAAACAGAAGAATTGCTGCGATAATGGCGTATAGATGTAACTGAATAATCATAACTTTCCCCCGGCTTAGTATTATGGCGTACTTTTATTTTACGAGAAAAGCCGAAGTAAAAAAAGAAGGCTGCGGACAGTTGCCGCACCTTCTTACATCTTCACCTTAGTTGTGTTGAGCTGCGGCAAGCCAGCCGCGGCCATTTCTCCGGACACCGATTCCGTTATCGGCCGAAAAGCAGACCAAATTACAAGTGATTCAGGCAAGTAGGGTATCTGATGTCCGCCAACCTCTCGAAAATAACATATTTTGATAGAATAACGGATCTCATGGACCTCTGTCAAGAAAGTGGACACCCTTTAACAGAATAGGAATGATGCGATGGTGACAGCTACAGATCATTCTTCCCTATGTTTCAATCGTAGATGATCTCGCAGAAGCGTCAAGCCCAGCCCG